>RDZR01000003.1 GCA_004294095.1 Verrucomicrobiota bacterium | reverse complement strand
TCGTTGATGAAACCTGAAGAATGATCCTAGAAATTTCCGCTGCGATCGCTCTCGCAGGAATCACAAGCTCCGGCGTGTTGTGGTTCCGCCAGCGGAATATGCAGCGGCGGTATGCCCAAGAAATCCAAGCGTTGCACGCACTGCATGCCGAGAAGCTCAGACAAAATAATCTGGATCGCAACAGGCTGTTAGACGCACTCAGTGATGCTTTTTTAATCGTGGATGCCGATCACCGCGTGCGCTTCGTCAATGCTGCTGCACGCGATCTTTTCAATCAACGCGAGCTGATCGATCGTTCGATCGAAGAATCCCTGCTCGATCCTCGTCTTTTGCAAGGCCTACTTCACAGCATTAAAACCGGTGAGCATGTGCAATCTCGCCTCGTGCTTTCCCAGCAGACATCTCCACGCGGCGACCTTGAAAATCGCGGCACCAACGCATGGCATGTCGATGCCGCTCCATTACCCAATCCTGAATCGCTGCGGCCACTCACCCGCGTGCTCATTCGTGATGTCACCACCGAGCACCAGCTCGATCAAGTGCGCAAGGACTTCGTCGCCAACGCGTCTCATGAACTCCGCACGCCGCTGGCCATCATCAATGGCTATCTGGAAAATTTGTTAGAGGATGAGATTCTTAAGGACACCGCGATGGCCCATCGTTTTCTAACAATCATGCGCAAACATGCAGATCGCGTCTCGCGCATCATTGAAGACATGCTAGTGATTTCGCGGTTGGAATCGGGCGAAGCGAGCGCGCTCAATATTGAGCCATTTCGCTTTCGGTCCTGCATCGATGACGTTCTTGAGCGGTTAGAATCATTAATCACGAATCAATCGGCGACCATCAAGATCAACATGGCCAATCCCGATCTCATTCTTGAAGGCGATCGCTTTTACTGGACGCAAGTGCTCTTCAACTTGATCGAAAACGCGCTGAAACAAAATCCGTTAGGAAAACTCACGGTGGAAATAGGATGCAATGTCGTCGGAAATCATGTTTGCATCGATGTCGCAGACAATGGCGTTGGCATTCCAAGTGCGGATTTGGCGCACATTTTCCGGCGGTTTTACCGAGTAGAAAAACATCACTCGCAGCAAGAAATCAAGGGCACTGGCTTGGGTCTCTCGATTGTTAAACGCGCGGTGGAGGCGCATCATGGGAAAATTTCGGTAACTTCCAAGCCGGGAATTGAAACGAAATTCTCCATCGCCATCCCGCATGCTCTAACAAGCTAAGTTGGAGAATTGAGTCACGATTTTCTTTTCATCGCCGAACATCTTTTTTAGCGTGAGCGGCATGGAAGCCTTTGAGATTCTGCGAGCTAATTTACTCTCCCCGATCGTGCTCGCCTTTTTGGTGGGGATGGCCGCCACACTCGTCAAGAGCGAGTTGGAATTTCCCCAACCGGTGCTCAATGCGATTAGCATCTATCTGGTTTTTTCCATCGCTCTGCAAGGCGGCACGGAGCTCTCAGAAGTCTCATTCGCGGAGGTGTGGAAGCCGGGCCTCGCTGCGATTGGGGCGGCGATCATCTTGCCACTCGCCGCTTACCTCAGCGCGCGGCACTTTCTCAAGTTAGACATCGCGAACGCAGCCGGGTTGGCCGCGCTTTTCGGCTCAGTTTCTTCGGTGACCTTTCTCGCTGCGGTTAGTTTTGCAGATAAAATGGGCCATCCATCCGAGCCATATCTGCCGGCATTGGTGAGCATCATGGAGTGGGGAATTCTCGTCGCATTGCTCATTGCGAGATTGGCCATGAATACCAAAGGCACATCCATTTCCGGCCTTGGCAGCATCGCCATCGAAACATTGCGCGGGCGCAGCGTGATTCTCATCATCGGTGGTTTGATCATCGGCTTGGTGATCGGCCCAGTAGGCTTCAAACCCATCGAGCCAGTTTTCAAAGATGCCTTCCGCGGCATTCTTGTGCTTTTCCTGTTAGAAATGGGAATGGTCGCCGCAAGGCAATTGCGTGATTTTCTAAAACTCGGGTTTAAGTTGTTACTCTTCGGCACAATTCAGCCGCTGGTGCATGGCTTCGTTGGCGTGTGGATCGGCCACATGGTCGGCCTTTCAACGGGAGGATCCTTTGTCTTTGGCGCGATTTGTGGCAGCGCATCCTACATCGATGCGCCTGCTGCGGTGCGTGCGACCTTGCCACAAGCCAACCCAGGAATTTATCTCACAACTTCGCTGGGCATTACATTTCCTTTTAATCTGCTGCTCGGGCTACCGATCTATTACCAATTTAGCGTCTGGTTGACTGGAAAGCTAGGCTAGCGGTGAGTTCTGAAATGGCCAAATTCATGGCGTGAAAATTTTCAACGTGCTGGCTCATTTTCCGATTGTCAAATGCTCGGCAGGCACTCTTACTCCGTTTCCGCCCGCGAGGGCGTTCCTGGAATGGCCCGATAGCTCAGTCGGTAGAGCAGCGGATTGAAAATTCGCGTGTCGGCGGTTCAAATCCGTCTCGGGCCACCAGGATTTCTTTTACCGCCAAGGAGCGTGGGCATCTTGCCCACATCCATTTTTCAATGGTGGGCAAGATGCCCAAGCTCCTTGATTAGTAGCTAGCGCCGATTTTTCGCTCGGCGGAAGCGTTCACTTCGGTCGCTTGCTTCTTCTGGCATCTCCGGCGCACTCGGGCTAGGTGGCGGCGTGATTTCCTCTTTCGCTACTTCTTGCGCGGCGGGTTTGCTCACCACCCGCGGGATTCTTTTCGTTTTCCACGCTGCCAAATTCCAGCCGCTTGGCAATTGCCAGCCAAGGCGTGATTGCAGTGCTTCTAACAAAATAACCCCTAACAAAATTGCCAACAAAAAAAATCGCAGCGTGCGCACCTGTTGCGCTTCAGGAGCTTTCCACGCATCTGATAGATTGATCAATTCCCGCCCGCCCGTTTCTGCCACCACCTGCTTAAGATCTGCCACGCGCGCGGGGTCAAATGCCCACTCCGCAGAAATTGGCGAGCTGATCGGGCCAAATGGCAGAGCACGGCCACCAAGCTGGACAGCTCCACGCAATTGGCTGCCGACCGCCATTTGATAAGTGAGGGTAAAATGCCCGGGCTGCATCCGCCGCCAATTCGGCAATAGTCTCGCTGCCGCATCGCCAGATTCTAACACAATTCTCGGCGGCTGCCGCACGAATGACTCGGCCCATTGCTCCTGATCATATAACAAATCCAGCGTGAGTTGATTGCCCACCAAACGATGCCGCAATGCGAGGCCGCTTGGAATTTCATCCCCAGCCAAAAAACGGACGATCGTTTGCACCAAATCCGCATAACCAGGCCATGCACGCACTTGCTGGGAGAACGCGCCACTTAGTGGAAATGAGACGGCCATCGTGCGCCCAAGCCCGCGGCGAGTATGCGCCATCAGCGGCGCGGAATACTCATCTTTTGCAATCAGCGTCACGATCGCATCTTCGCGGGCGTATGACAAATTGTAGCCATCCACCGCGGCAGGAAGCTCGATCATGCTTGGTGAAATTTCCTGCCATTTCCCGCTCGTCTGCGTCGCCACCACTTCTTCGAGAAATGCCGAGCGAGCAATCGTCACCGTTTCTTGAGAGAAAATTTGCGGCAACTCTTGCGCGTTGTTAGAAAAAAAAGCACGGCCATTGCCGCGCCTAGCAATATCATCTAACAAGCGAGCATCGACGTCCGCACGAGTGCCAAGGCCGATGACGGAAAGGGTGACGTCCTGTTTGCGCATTTTGGCAATGAGAGCTTCATAAGCACCCGGCTCTTCCGAATCTTGAGCATCAGAAAATAGAATGATGTGGCGGATGCCGTGTTGAGATTTTTGCAATTCTTTCCATGCCGCTTCCAACCCAGCATAGACATAAATGCCACCCCCTCCCGCTTGGACTTTACGCACTCTTTGGATGATTTTCTGCTGACTGCCGCCAATCTGCGCCAGCGGAATCACACACTGCGGCTGACTATCTACTGCAAATACAGTAATTTGATCTTGTGAACCTAACAAAGAAATCGCACTCGCGGCGCCTTGATTGGCGAGATCCATTTTTGTCCTTCCGCCGCCCACTGTGGCAGTCATCGAGCCCGAGCGATCCATGACAATGGCGAGGGCGACCATTAATTTTCGATGCTCCGATTTTAATTCCATCGTCACCGGCAGCAGAGGATCGATCACCGATTCTGCATAACCGCCTGCGCCAAATGAATGCCGCCCGCCGACCATCAGCAGTCCCCCACCCTGCTCACGCACGAAAAAATCCATCCCGTTCAGAAACTC
Source organism: Verrucomicrobiota bacterium (assembly GCA_004294095.1). Taxonomy (GTDB): domain Bacteria; phylum Verrucomicrobiota; class Verrucomicrobiia; order Verrucomicrobiales; family Akkermansiaceae; genus Luteolibacter. The sequence goes on along the minus strand of RDZR01000003.1, from coordinate 1,407 downwards.
GCGCGATAATTCATGGGCTGGCACGTTGTTGATGATTACTGCTTTGGCACCCGCCAGCGTGGCACGCGTGGCCGCAGCCGGCGCGATGGCATCAATCTGAATGCCAAGCGGACTGAGTGCTTGAACCAATGGATCTGGCTGCGCGTGAGTGATGAGCACGATGCGCGGGCCGCCGATGACTTCGAGCCAACGTTGCGCGCGATTGTTACCAAGATGCGCATCTTCCACCGGCCGAATTTCCACCTCGTAAGCATAGACACCTCCTTGGACCAAGCGATCTGTAAATTCCGCAGTGCCAAGCCCATCTGTTAGATTGATTTCAGTCTCTAACAGTAATTTTTCATTGCGGTAAATGCGCACTGGCACCGGCTTTGATGCTTGCCCACGCAATTCGAGCTTGAGCAGATACGGCTCACCTACTTGCACGCGATCCGGCATGGAAAATTGAGCAACGCGCACATCGGCATCCCCGCGCCCTGGCAATAGGCGATAATCGAGAGCGATGCCGCGCTTTTTCAAAAGTTCCGCCGTTTCCTGCAACGGCTCGGTGGCATAGCCGTCGGTAAAAATCAGCATCCGCGAGGGCCGCTCATCCTCAGCAAGAGAAGCCACCATTTGCAAAGCGGCCGCAGTGCGCGTCTCGCCCCGCGAGCCGGTGAGTTCAGTCCCGATCTTTCCAGACTCCACCACATCCACCGCAAAATCAATCCACCGCAGACGATCGTTGCGGCTTGGCTTGGCCGCTTCTAACAATTTTTTCCACTCGGACAATCCTTGATCAACCCGGCTTTCCGTCGAATCCGATCTGTCTAACAGAACGAATAAATCCATGCCTGGTTCTTGCCGCTGCACGCGCGGATCCATAGCGACGAAAATCAGCCCAAGCACGATCAACGCCCGCAGTGGCTTGAGCAAGCCAAGCCGCGGCCATCGCCACGCCAAAACGGCAGCCACGGGCAATAGCCAAGCAAACTCGGGAGCTCCAAAAGTCATGCGTCAACAATCGAGCAGATTGCAACACTTGCCACAAGTCGATTGCACTCAGGGAATGTTTGTTTACGGTAAAACCATGGCATGGACGCATGAATTGTTAGGGATTTTGGAAGCTGCCGGCGATGGTGTGGGTTGGACGATCACCGTGCTGATTCTCGCTGCCGGAATGGTCGGCTGCATCCTGCCCATTTTACCGGGCCACTTGATCATTTTGTTAGGCATCATCAGTTACCGCGTGATGTTTGGTGCGGAGGCAGGCATCTCGTGGTGGAGTTTCGTGGTGGTCGGCGCACTGATGGCCATTTCACAAGCCTTTGAAATGATGAGCGGCGCGGTTGGCTCCAAATGGTTTGGCGGCACGCGATGGGGCGTGATTGGCGCGCTGTTAGGCAGCATCGCGTGCCGCAAATCCAT
>RDZR01000067.1 GCA_004294095.1 Verrucomicrobiota bacterium | reverse complement strand
CGCCGAGCAGCAGCACCGCACGTTCCAGCTTGATGAAATGCCACCCACATGGGGAGATGCAGTTTGGCTGAAGTGGCATGCGAATGATGGGTATCTGTTAGACACTTATCGTTCGGAAGACGAAAATTTGCTCACACTTCCCGAAGAGACGATTTGATTCTCACTGAGCACCGAGCACGGCGCGCTGGATGCGTCCGGCAGGTTTCTCTAAAAACTGGCGGGTTAGTTGCTCAAATTCCTCAGACAAGTCTGTTAGATAAAGCTGTAATTTACCGGATGCATCTGACGGATTGAGCAAATGCAATGCCTGCAAATTGGAGCGAAGATGCTCGGCACACGTCGTCGCGGAATCAACGAGGCGCACTTCCGGTGGCAAGACTTGCTGCAATATTGGGATGAGCAGCGGATAGTGGGTGCAGGCGAGCATTAAGGTATCGATGCCTTTGGCCACGAGCGGCTCTAGGTATGTTTGCAGCACCGCTCGGGTGGCGGGATGATCAATCCAATTTTCTTCGATGAAAGGAACTAACAGCGGAGTCGCCTGCGCGTGAATGATGAGGCCCGTTTTGCGCAAGGCGAGTGCGTGCTGATAGGCGTGGGACGCAATCGTGCCACGCGTGGCGATGATGCCGATGCGTTGCGCAGATGGATCACGAAGCACCGCTTCGACTCCGGGCTCGATGACTCCAAGAATCGGAATCTGATAGGTTTTTTGTAACTCGGGCAAAGCATGCGCCGTGGCAGTATTGCAAGCAATCACGATCGCCTTCACGCCTTGTGAAATCAGAAAGCGCACATCTTCATGGGAAAACTGGCGGATGGTCTGCGGGCTTTTTGAGCCGTATGGCAGGCGCGCCGTATCACCCAAGTAGAGGATATTTTCTGCTGGCAGTAATTGTTGCACGGCGCGGACGACGGTGAGGCCGCCGACGCCTGAATCGAAGAATCCGAGAGGAGCGTGATGCACGGCGCGAGTGTGCGCGATCGAGCCGCCTGGCCAAGTGGAAATCGAGGTGGCTCAGCGAATTTCGATCTCGTTGCCTTTTCGAACGAGTAGATTGAGTTCTTCCATGTCCGCAGGTTTAAGGAAAATTCCCGCAGCAGGCTCAGATTCTTCTGAGGTGTTAGCCGTTTTCGGGGCTTCTCCGCGTATGACGATTGGTGGGTTGCCAAATAAAATGGACTTTTCAGCACCCCGGTAGGTCGGCGATGTGGCGAGCACACGCTTGCCATTCAGTTCGGCAGCTTTGCCAGAAATGGGGTGCTTTTTTTTCGGCAGCGGACGCTCGAATCCGCTGATTTTCACCGGATATTCGGCGATGAATTGATCCACATTCCACACCGAGATCACCGATAACGAAGTATCCAGCATGATGCGGAAATTCAGCGGCATGACTTGCAATTCATCGCCTGGTTGCAAGTTTTTCAACGTCATCATCTGATTGAGATGGATGATCATATCCAGCGTGGTCTGGTATTTCTCAGCGATGGCGAAGTAGGAGTCCCCACGCTTGACGACGTGGATCTGTTTGCCTTCTTGGTGAGAAGAGGAAAGAATTTCATCGAGATTCATTTCACCGATGATCTGGCGTGAGCGACTCGCCGATGAAGAAGTCGGATACGTGGTGACGAGATGATTCAAGCGCTCGCGGGCTTCCGGAATTTTCCCGGTGGCGAGGAGTTCATGGCATTTTTGAAAAAGTTTCTCTCCTGGATCGATGTCCGGCATTTCCGAGGCATCGAGCATTTGCGCCATTTCATCCGTCGCTGCCACATCGGGCGCAGACTCCGGATTAGGGATGATTTTTTCAAAAATCCCATCGAGAGGAGCCACGCGAACGTGATAGACTAACAGCCCCGTGAAAAGAAAGACTGCTAGAACGACTACCGCTGCCAATGATTTGATCGTTGTGCCGAAACTCATGGGACAGTCGATGCGAGGGTCAAAGCAAGCCTCGGCGCTTGAAATCAAATGCGTTGATGCCATGGGAACTAAGAATCATATCAAACGAAAATTTGAGCAGTGAAATTTCCCACGCGTCATCCACTCCTTCGATGATGGCAAGTGATGGATTTCCAGAAATGCGCACCGCGTCCAACGCCCGTTCTTTGACGGACTCTAACGACTCCTTGACGATTTGCTCGCGCAAATTTTGGCGGCGAATGGTGAAGCCATATTGCAAAAATGCGAGGTTACCGCCAGAGGCGCGCAACTGATCTAACATCTTTTCCAGATGCGCGCGCATCGAGTCATCAAAGCCATCCAGCTCAACATCGAGCGGCGCGGTAGGACGCAGGATCAATGGCCGCGCGGCCTCAATTTCCCCACTCCGGATGCGAACAAGGCCAACCTCATCCATCAACTCGGTGATGAGTTGAAATTCAAAACGCGTCTCCCCAAAGGTTTTGATCCGACGGTCAGGCTCGTGGAGCACTTTGGTCGTCTCCACCGCATATTGGATATCGTCTAAACTGCGCATGCTTGGAAAGTCAGCGTATTATTGAAAACTGCAAAGAAAAAGAGCGGACACCCTTGAGGAACCCGCTCTATTGGATAGGTGAATGGATTTCCCGGGCTTTACGCCTGTTGGCTAGAAATGTAAGCGATGACGTCCGACACCGCTTGCAGTTTCTCGGCCTCTTCATCAGGCACTTCAATGTCGAACTCTTCCTCAAAGGCCATGACAAGCTCAACCGTGTCGAGCGAATCCGCGCCGAGATCTTCGACAAATTTAGCTTCAGGGGTGACTTGGTCTGCGTTGACTCCAAGTTGATCGACAATGATGTCTTTCACGCGTGCTTCGATGCTTTTATCTGACATTGGTAAGTTTGTGGTTAAGTGCGATGTGCTGTGAGTTGGTTAGTCTGCCGTCTTTGTTTTGGCAACCGAAATTTCATCTCGTTTAAAAAATGGCCATGAGAGATGCTCCCGGCCCGATGTTAGAACGCTTATATGTGAAGATTAACGAAACTGATTGTTCGCTTGTTGATAAAAAAAAATCGGCTCCAGCGAGTCGCTCACAAAGCCGATCGTGGTCCAAGTCATGTTTCCCTAACAGCTCGGCGAGTGAATCACAATGGTTGCGCAGTTCTGTGTTGACCAATCCTACCAAAAGGTGGGGATCCATTTGTTCGTAGTTTGACAAATCCATGGTTAGAAATTCTACTTCATGCACTCATAGCGCACGGCACTGATGGCAAATAAAGTTGCCGTTTCCACACGAAGAACCCGAAGGCCGAGCGACGCTGGATGAAAATTTTCTGTGAGGGCAAGTTTCGTTTCGCGCAGGCTGAAATCCCCTTCCGGCCCGATCAAAAGGGTGATGTGCGAAGCAGGCTGCTCACGCAACACCTCACGCAGAGGGCGGCTTCCCGATGCAAGCGAAGCGATGATGCGAGTGGAAATCGGCTTATCGTGAAGCGATTGGATCCAAGCGGTTAGAGTCAGCGGACTATGGATGCGAGGCAGGAAATTTTGCCCACATTGCTTGCACGCTTCGATTGCGACGCGTTGCCATTTTTCGGCCTTGAGATCGGCCGGCTTCACAATCGTGTGATCCGTTAGAAGGGGCTGAATATCCGTCACGCCAAGCTCCACGGCTTTTTGCACGATCCAATCCATATTTTTCCCCTTGGGAATCGCCTGAGCCAAGGTCAGCCGCGGGAGTTCAGGCTGCTCGAACTCGGAGGCCTGCATCTTGAGATCGATTCTGCGCTTAGCCACGGCCAGCACCTCAGCCTGAGCAGATTTCCCCTCGCCATCAAAAAGCGTGATGACGGCACCTGTTTGAATGCGCAAAACTTGGCTCAAGTGGTGAGCTTCATCTCCAAGCAATGCACCTGTCTGCCAATGCTCTGGAGGTAAAAAAAAGCGGGCCATCTCCCAAAGACGAATTTTTGGTAAAGAAAATTACCGGCGGCGATTTTGTTCTTCGATAAAGATTTCTGCGAGCCGGAAACAACGCTTTGAAAGCTCGCGGGCATCTTGATCTCGGATCAGGGCAACACCTTCTTCGCTGACTTCTGCCAAGAAAATTTTCCACGCACGCTTCGCAACTTCCTCGCTATCCAATGAAGCATTCGGTGGTGCTTGGCGCTGAGCTGACGCGGGCCCATCCGTATGTGATGCGAATTCAACTACAGGCGCAGCAACAGGTGCGTTTCCGAACTTCTCCTCCAAATGGGCCTTATTGCCTTTGCCCCGCCGGCGGCGTTTTTTCTTTTTCGGCGATGGAATATCTTCTCCATGGATCGAGGGCAATTCGGTTGCGACGGAATCTATTTCAGAAATCAAGTCATCTGGAGCTTCGATGGTTTCATCAGAAAACTCTATGATCGTTGATTGCTCAGCGGAAGAATCGGCTTTCTTCTTGCGAATCACTTTGGGCCGCGGTGTTTTCGTTGGAGATTTAGGTGCAGGCTCTGGTAAATCTTTCATGAATCTTGAGGGATAAAAAGAAGCCTGCCATCATCGGCAGGCTTTCAGGTGTTATATAATGAATGGATGCCGAGTTTAAAAATTAGTCACATCATCCGCGTTAACTTTTGAAGAAGAACCAGCCGGAGGGTTTGTGTTTCCGTCTTTGCCGTGCGACCAGAGATCAAAATCTGGATTAATGGTGTCATTAAACGGAGTTCCACCTACGTTGAGCGTCGAGCGATAGCGATACGGACGGCCCCATGGATCGACAATGATCATGTATGCAGGTGGATCCGTCCCTTCTGCTTTGGCTTGCCCCGTAGTAAGAACCCAATTTTGTTTATCGGCCAATGGATCGAGAGCTGCAACATAAATCCGAGTGGCTACTAGCTCAGCAGGTGGAGAAGGTTGAGCAGCATTCGGAGTTTCATTGAATGTGTAGCCTTCAAAAAAAAGCTTTTGGTATAGAATACCAGAGCCATTTGGGCTAGTAGCACTGCTTGCACGTCCGGGACGGTCCGGTTGGCAACTTGCGCCATTCGCTGAGTTCTTAGGATAATATCCCATATCGAGTTTATATTCTTCAATTCCCTTGGAAAGAAGAGCCACTTGCACACGAGCTGTTTCCCGTGCTTGCTTATCGCCGACGAATGACATGCCGCCGACGACGACACCCGCGAGGATGATGATGATGGTGATGACGGCCATCAGCTCAATGAGAGTGAAGCCGCGAGGTGTTGGACGTGCTTTGGATTTCATAAAATCAGGCCTTGAGAGTTATCTTTTTACTGATTCCCCATCGTCGAGATCATCTTGATGAGTGGTAAGAACAGGGCGAAAACCACTGAGCCAACAATCAACGCGAGAATCACGATCATAATGGGTTCTAGAATAGAGGTAAGCGCGGTTACCGCGTTGTCAACTTCATCATCGTAAACATCTGCCACTTTGAGCAACATTTCTGGTAATTGACCCGTTTCTTCGCCCACATCGACCATGGAAATCACCATGTTTGGGAAAACTCCCGATGCCTGCAACGGCGTAACGATGCTTTCACCTTCCTTGACCGCTTCGTGAACTTTTTCAATCGCTCTGGAAATCACCACATTGCCTGCGGTATCTCGCGTGATATTGAGCGCTTGTAAAATCGGCACACCGGAAGTGACCAACGTGCCCAACGTGCGAGCAAATCTTGAAACCGAGCTTTTCCGCTGAATATCACCCAAAATTGGCAATTTGAGCTTCAATTGATCGACAACTCTGCGGCCAACCACTGTCTTGGCCCAAATACTGAACAAAAACCCAATGATGAATAAGCTGATAAAGACGAAAACCACGTTCGGAACGACAAATGGACGATCGAGGAAAAATTGCGATATCCCGAAAACGATTTGCGAAATCAATGGCAATGCCGAATCAGTATTGGCGAACATTTCTTTGAACTTCGGAACGATGAAAATCATCAGGAACACCAGAATCGCCACCGCAATGAACATCACGATCACTGGATAGACCATTGCCGAAACAATTTTGTTTTTCAGCTTTTGAGCCTTTTCCTGATACTCAGCTAGACGATTGAGGACGATTTCAAGAACACCGCCCAGCTCGCCGGCTTTGACCATGTTCACGTAGAGTTTATTGAAAATCTTCGGGTGCTGCGAGAGTGACTCGGAAAACGTCGATCCGCCTTGCACACTTTCCGCGAGAGCTCCCACCGTTGCTTTAAGCATCGGATTGGGCTCTTGCTTTTCCAACACCGTCAAGCTGCGTAGCAACGGCAAGCCAGAATCAATCAACGTCGCCAACTGGCGAGTGAAAATCATCAAATTTTTTGCTTTGATGCTACCGCCCACACGGCCTCTAGCAGTCGGCTTGGCTTTTACTTTGGACTTCGCCTTTGCAGCGGCCCCTTTAGGTTTTTTGCCTTTGCCCTCTTCAACGATTTGCGTTGGATAGAGTCCTTTAACGCGTAACTGTTGGATTGCTTCTGCTTCGGAATTGGCAGCAAGGACACCAGTCGTTTGCTCGCCTTTTGCATCTAGTGCAGTGAATTGAAAATTGGCCATGTGGAAGATAGGTTTTTGACGTCTAGGAGCGAAATTGTATTGATTCTATCTGAGTTGGGAAGCAAGGAAAAGCATTTTCGGTGCAAATGTAAGAATTATTCACGTATATTTGAGAACTTCTTCAATCGTCGTCTTGCCTTGGTAGATGTTGCGCAGGCCATCCTCTCGCAGCGTGTTCATGCCTAACTCCACCGCTTTTTGCTTCAAAACCACAGTCGGAGCACGTCCCGTAATCAGCTCACGAATCGGATCGGTCACGTTGAGCAACTCATAGAGACCACGGCGGCCACGATAACCAGTCTGCCCGCAGGAAGAGCAGCCCGCGCCGGTCGAGAACTGCTTATCTCCCAATTCATGGGCGGAAATACCGAGTTGGTCTAACAGCGCTTCATTGGGTTCGTAAGGTGTCACACAGTCTTTGCAAATCGTGCGCACCAAGCGCTGCGCCAAAACACCCTCAAGCGAGGCTGAGACAAGGAATGGCTCACAGCCCATATCGACCAGACGCGTCACCGCTCCGGGAGCATCATTGGTGTGAAGAGTTGAAAGGACTAAGTGGCCGGTCAGCGCGGCTTGAATGCCGATCGTCGCCGTTTCCTTATCCCGCATTTCCCCAATCATGATGCGATCCGGATCTTGCCGCAGGAAGGCTCTGAGAACTCTCGGGAAATCAAGCCCAATGGCCTCATGAATCGGAATTTGAATGATGCCATCGATGTCATACTCCACCGGATCCTCTGCGGTTAGTAGTTTGGATTCGATGGTGTTGATGCGGCGCAGCGCGGCATACAACGTCGTCGTCTTGCCTGCGCCGGTCGGGCCGGTGACGATGAAAATACCGTTTGGTTTTTCGATCGTTTCGGTGATGTATTCGTAAATGTGGTCACTCAGGCCAAGATTTTCTAACGAAAGATTCACCGATGAGCGATCTAGCACCCGCAACACGATCGATTCTCCGTGGTGCGTAGGCAGCGAGGAAACACGCATGTCCACTTGCTTTTCGCCGACTTGTTTGACGATCCGTCCGTCTTGCGGGACGCGGCGCTCGGCGATGTTCATGTTCGACATGACTTTCACCCGCGAGAGAATCGGCCCAGCGAGGTGAATCGGCGGCGGTGCCATTTCATAAAGCGCGCCATCCACCCGATAGCGAATCTTGAATTCATGCTCGAATGGCTCAAAATGGATGTCCGATGCTTTTTCTTTAATCGCTTGATAGAGCACCAGATCGACGTAGCGCACGATCGGCGCCGAGTTGGCTTCCGCTTCGAGATCGGCATTGTTGATGGAGTCACCGCCCAATTGAAGCTGGCTGAGTAAATCATCCATGGCTTTGCCTTCGCCGCCATAGCAATCATTGATTTTGGCCTCGACCAAATAATCCGGTGCGACGACTAAATGAATCTCGCGGCCGAGGCTAAATCTCAGATCCTCGACCGTCTGCGGATTGAGCGGATCAACGAGGGCCAAATACAAGCCATGCTCATCAAAACTCACAGGCAAAGCGCCATGCAGCCGAGCCGTTCCTGCGGGCACCAAGGCCAATAACGCCTCGGGCGGCGTCCAATCTCGCAAATCGACCATGCCCACGCCGAGCTCAGAAGCCACCACCGGCCAGATGTCATCTCGATTCTCAATGATCTGATAATCTGCTAGAATTTCTGCAATCTCTTTACCACTATGATCAACCTCAGCGAGAATATCAGATGCGAGCGACGCGTCTATCAATCCGCGGGTTTGAAAAAGTTCGATAATCTGTTGGTGGTCCATGGGACTTAGTAGAAGGAAAAGTGGTTGTAGCTAAATTGATTCGTTGCTTGGCTGGATCGATGTGCTCGGCTCAATCCGCATCAGACATCGTCGCGTGGACAACTTCACTACCGGCGGTGAGACCGGAGAGAACTTTACGGATGCCATCTTCGCGCAGCGTGCGCATGCCCAACTCGCGCGCGCGGCGGCGTAGCTGAATCGTCGTCAGGCCAGAGTTAATCATGCCGCGCACTTCATCATCGATGACGAAAATTTCAAAGATCCCCATTCGGCCTCGGAAGCCATTTCCGCGGCATTTTTCGCAACCAACCGGGCCAAAAATAGTCGCCCCAGACATCCGTGAAGGGTCCAAAGTTAGTGCCCGCATTTCCTTTTCCGTAAGCTCAGCTGGGGCTTTACAATGTGGGCAGAGTTTACGCACCAATCGTTGCGCAAGCACTGCGCGAACGGCGGAGGCTATCAAGAATGGCTTGACTCCGATGTCCGCCAGACGCGCCACAGCAGACGGCGCATCATTGGTATGAAGTGTGGAGAACACCAAGTGACCTGTTAGAGAGGCATTGATCGCAATGTTGGCCGTTTCCGCATCGCGAATCTCACCAATCATGATGATGTTAGGTGCTTGTCGCAACATTGCACGAAGAGCGGCGGCGAAGGTCATGCCGATGTCCGCCTTGACCATCACTTGGTTAATTCCGGGAAGTTCATATTCCACTGGATCTTCCACCGTGATGATTTTTTTGTCCGGGCGGTTGATCACGTTCAGACAAGCATAGAGAGTGGTTGTTTTTCCAGATCCAGTCGGCCCGGTAACTAACAGAATGCCATCCGGCAAGCCTAACATCGTTTCAAAGGTCGCCTGATCGTCAGAGAAAAATCCCAACTCCGGCAAGCCTAACACGAGCGATGATTTATCCAAAATCCGCATTACGATCGACTCACCGTGGTTCGATGGCACAGACGAGACGCGAAGGTCCACTTCCTTATCGCCCATTTTTAATTGAATGCGTCCATCCTGCGGCATGCGCTTCTCAGCAATCGACATGCTGCCGCTCATCACCTTCAGCCGCGCAATGATCGCGGGTAACAATTTTTTAGGATGAGTATCCACATGCACCAACTTTCCGTCCATGCGGTAGCGAATGCGCACGGATGTTTCTAACGGTTCAATGTGAATATCTGAAACCCGCAGGCGGAATGCCTCTGTTAGAATTTGCATCACCAGCTTGATGACTGGCGCATCACTCGCATCTCCACCTGCCTCAGAATCCCCCGTAGTGACAGATAGTCCGTCCGCAGATTTTGATTCGTCTGAATGATAGATGGTCTTGAGGTATTCGGAAATTTCCTTGGGCGTCGCACAAACCAGATCGACTTCGCGGCCGATCGCGTGAGGCAACGTATCGAGCACTTCAAAATCTAACGGATCAGCAAGAGCGATGGTCAAAGTCGTGCCATCATCCTTAATCGGAATGATGCGAAAACGCTTTGCCACATCATCGGTGATGGCAGAGGTCACCACTGGGTCGATCGTCACATCCGAGAGCTTGATGAAGGGGATCCCAGCATTGGCTGCGAGCGTTTGAGCGACTTGCTCTTGCGTAAGCCCAGTATGAGAAAAAAGATATTCGATGATGGATTCCCCAGCCGATAGAGCATTGCGCGCACGGTCGAGTTCATCGGCACTCATCATGCCTGCTTCAGCTAACAATTCTGCGAGATAATCTTCGTTTGAAAACACGGGATATGGGCCTTAGTGGTGAAGAAACACCGTGCTTTCATATCGATAAGCGCGGTGCCTGCGCCACAGTGCTCGATCGAACGATGGCTTGTCAACAAAGGGATCAAAGATGCTGTCGTTTTCCTCAATAATTTTTCAGCAGCTTTTAAAGCCATGCGATTCATGATTGAAAAACTTCTGCTGGGGGTGAATCATTTTCAATCGAATCACTCGAAAGCTCTTTTATGCAACGTTTCGTTTTCAAACTTTTCAGTGGCCTCATTTCGCTTTTTGCGATGTTGCCACATTCCATGGCAATTGCTGCACCTCAGCCATTTGCCTATGGTGCGGATCTCTCTCTCGTCACTCATTTGGAAAAAAATGGCGTGAAGTTTCGCCAAGACGGACAAGTGCTGCCCGGTCTGCAAATTTTCCACAACCATGGCTGCAATTTCGCACGCTTGCGCCTATTCGTCGATCCGGATGGCACGGCGGCGCAAGTCAACACACTCGCATACACGCTCGATCTGGCTCAGCAGGCTGAAGCACTCGGCATGCGGATTTTACTCAACTTTCACTACTCAGATCAATGGGGCGATCCGAACAACCAATCGATCCCCAAGGCGTGGAAAGACCTCCCCGAGGAAGCACTGCGCCAGCGCGTGCGCGACTATACGCGAGAAACGTTAGAAGCATTCCGCGAGCGTGGCTGCTTGCCGCAGATGGTGCAAATCGGCAACGAAATCAATCACGGCATGATGTGGCCCATCGGCGGCCCACTCCATCACGAAAACGGCGGCAAAAAATGGATTCCGTTAGGCCATCTTCTCAAAGCGGCTGCGCAAGGAGTGCGCGATGCCGATCCCGATCGAACGATCTCAATCATGGTGCATCCAGCCTGCGGTGGCCATGCAGAAGCGGCGATTAGTTTTTTCGACAACGTCGTCGCTCAATCGGTGCCATTCGATGTGATCGGTCTGACCTACTATCCATTCTGGAACGGCAGTATCGAAGATCTAACACAAACGATGCATCAATTAGCAGAGCGTTATAAGCGGCCAATTTACGTGGTGGAAGTTGGTAAAAACTGGAATGGCGATGAACAATCCAAGCCATTTCCTGACACTCCACTTGGACAAAAAGAATTTCTCAAAGCGGTGATCGACGCTTTGCATGGCGTTCCAAACAATCTCGGCCAAGGATTTTTTTATTGGGCCGCAGACTGGGTGCAATCTCCAAAATGGTTAGAATCACCGGAAAAATCTAAACAGTGGGAACAACGTGCGCTTTTCGATTTTGAAGGAAATGCTCTGCCAGCACTCGAGCTTTTTCAGGGCAAAAATGCAGAATCTAACAAAGCACCTGCCACTCTAACAGAATGATTTGATTTTCATCGCGCTCATGCTGAAACGTTTTTTCCCACGCGGCTTTTGACAATTGCACAATCTGCGATTATGCCATCTCCATTGCGCCTGTAGCTCAGTTGGATAGAGCACCCGCCTTCTAAGCGGACGGTCGCTGGTTCGAATCCAGCCGGGCGCGCCATTTTCATCCCGCATAAGGGATGACTTGACGATTTTCATTCTCATGTGAGTCTTGACGCATGAACTTGATTTTAAAATCGCTGATCTTGATCTGTCTCAGCGCCAGTCTGATCTCATGCGGATTGCCGGGCACCGTAGGTCGTATCCCCGCCACATTAGGCCGCACCGTTGGCAACACGGCAAACTCGATCATGTCTCTAGCCGACAATCGATAGTTCGCTCAGCATCAAAATCCACTCGTGCATTTCCGCAGTTCTTGGCTAGGATCGCCGAGTGATTCGTTATTTTTGTTGCCTCCTGCTCGCCACCGTTTGCGCCTGCAAATCAGATCGCACCGATGCCGCCCCGCCGCTGCGCGTGGGTATGGAACTGAGCACTCCACCCTTTGAAATGACCGATGCCGAAGGGCGGCCAGATGGCATTGGCGTTCGCCTCGCAGAAGCTCTTGCCGCAGATTTGAAACGCCCGCTCGAAATCCAAGTCATCGCCTTCAAGGGACTAGAAACGGCACTCAAAACAGGCAAAATCGACATCATTCTTTCCAGCATGACCGATACGCCCAAGCGCCGCGAATCGATTTCATTTTCAGATCCATACTGCCGCATCGGCCTTGCCATTTTGGTTCCCGCAGATTCAAACATGCAAACGGCCGATGATTTAAAAAAACCAGGCACGCGCATCGTCGCCAGACTCGGCACCACGGCCGTCGGCTTCATCAAAGATCAGTTCCCAGAAGCAGAAGTGATTCTTCTCGATCAAAACGCAGCTTGTTTGTTAGAAATTACTCAAAAAAAGTCAGACGCATTCATCTATGACCAACTTTCCATTCTGCGCCTTCATTTAGCTCAGCCTGAATCAACGCGTGCCCTCCTCACTCCGCTGCGCACTGAAGCGTGGGCGATGGCCGTGCGCAAAGATGACACGGCTCTGCAAAAACAAATCAACCAATTCCTAAGCACCTACCGCGCGGCCAAAGGGCTTGAAACTCTTGGCGAGCGCTACCTCAAAACGGAAAAAGCGGAACTCGCCCGCCGTGGAATTCCATTCATTTTAGAATGAGACCACGCAGCTTCATCATCACGAGCATTATTCTGTTAGGCTTTAGTTTGGCGTGCTGGCAAATTCTCGGCTCACTTCGATACCAATGGAATTGGCCGGGAATTTGGGAACAGCGCAGCATCATTTTCCAAGGTTGGCTGATGACGCTTGGGATCTCTCTCGGCGCACTGTTAGGGACTCTCATCTTCGGCCTGATGCTCGCCGCCGGCCAGCGCTGTGGCGAGCCGTCGATCCGTTGGCTTTGCCGTGGCTATGTAGAAATCATTCGCGGCACCCCACTCCTAACGCAACTGCTGTTAGGATATTACGTGGTGGCATCCGCATTTCAAATTGATTCAAAAATCATCGCCGGCATTTTGCTTCTCACGTTATTCGAGTCTTCCTACATGGCAGAGATTTTACGTGGAGGCGTCGCCAGCATTGAGCGCTCGCAGTGGGATGCCGCGCGAGCTTTGGGATTTACGCCTTATCAAACGTGGCGCTGGATCATTTTACCCCAAGCAACGCGGCGAGTGCTGCCGGGTGTAGCTGGCCAAGCAGCATCTTTGATCAAAGATTCTAGCCTGCTGAGCATCCTCGGCATCGCCGAATTTGCCAAGCAAACGGACGTTGCAGTCAGCACCTCCAGCTCGCCGCTGGAAGGATACATTCCCATGGCCATCGGCTACTTGATTCTCACCCTGCCGCTGAGCGCCTACTCGCGCTATTTAGAACAAAAATGGAAAATCACCGGATGATTCGAGTTTCCAATCTAACAAAAAATTACGGCGCGGTGCAGGCCTTGTGTGAGCTTGATCTCACGTGCCGAGAAACGACTCGCTGCCTTGCCTTGATCGGTCCTTCCGGTGGTGGCAAATCGACTTTACTCCGCCAGCTCGGTGGGCTCGAAGTGCCTGATCATGGCAAGATCGAAGTGTTAGGAAAAGTGCACCCGCAAAGTGAGAATGACTTACAAATTTTTCGACGCAAAAATGGGTTTTTGTTTCAGGCATACAATCTTTTCCCGCATCTAACAGCAATGAATAACCTCATCTTACCGCTGGTTGAAGTTCATGGAAAAACTCCGGCGGATGCTCGGAAAATCGCACTCAGCCATTTGGAGCGATTCAATCTCGCAGAAAAAGCAGATGCATTCCCCAACCAGCTCAGCGGCGGGCAACAACAACGAATCGCCCTAATTCGTGCACTGGCCGCACAACCAGAATTGCTCTTTCTCGATGAACCGACTGCGGCACTCGATCCGGAGATGACAGTGGAGGTGTTAGAATTGATTCAACAACTCGTGCAAAATGGGCAGCGCCTAGTCGTCTGCACTCACGAAATGGGATTTGCCAAACGCGTGGCGGATGAAGTTGCATTCATCGCTTCCGGAAAAATGTTAGAAATAAACACGCCAGAACAACTTTTTCATCAACCGAAGCACCCCGATGTGCTGCGCTTTTTAAATCGCATGTTAGAGTTCAGTTAGAAAGCAAATCTACCATGGCTTATCACGACGGATCGCTTCCAAATCTGGCTCATAGATATTAAACTCGATGCGTTGGAAGGATGATAATTGAAACGTGGCTTTGCCAAAATTTTGGCTGCTACCAGAAAGCGAATCATGCTTCACATCCTCAAGACGAAATACGACAGAGGTGCCGTCATGAAACCAACCTCGGATGTCCCCTGCCATGCGCTTGCAACGCTCCAGAGAACGATCAAGCAAAGGCAGATTTCGCAGTTTCACTAAAGGTAGATTCACTTCACGAAATGGAGTTTTAATTCTCACTGAATCCCCAGTCACATCTAACAACTGGCCGTCAAGATGATCTCCATTGCGTAAAAAGAGCCGATTTTCGGCCAGTTTCGCTGCTTCAGCCTCATTGGCCTCGATGAACCCTATTTGAGGCATGCCGAAGTCTTCAAAGTTCTGTTGTGCCATTTTTCTTGCCTCAGCCGGAATGTATCCATCCCACTTCGAGATGACGATTTCAGAAATCTTGATTGGCTGTGACCCAAGTGAAATCATGTGAATGATGCCGCCTACACGATTATTCGCAAACTCGACATCTCGCCACACCTCGACAACCTGCCCGTCAATCCATAGACAAAATTCTCCAGTCTGGGCATTCGCTTGAATTTCAAACCTCGCAGCTGAGGACTCCAATAACGTCGATGAAGTCGCCCGCTGGCCGATCGCCATCTGGGTGGCTAAACTTTGCAAAAACAAATTGCGTGATTGAAACGTCAGCGCATATCCGTTAGGCCCATTTTCTTTTTCGATAGAGTCTGTTAGAAAAAGCACTTTAAAGCCGATGTTGCTTTTCCACGCCGCTGTGAATGAGATGCTCACCCTTGATGGTAGTTTTGCATCCATCGCTACTCCGCTAGGGCCAGAGGAAACAAGCGCCCCATCCACCAGTTTCCACGGAGTGTCTCCACTCGTAGCAGTCCACTCTTCGAGATTATTCGGGCCGCGGTAGAGTTGGTTCGCGCGGTCTTCAATCAATACTTTCTGCACCATAAGGCGATTCAGATGAAGTGTGCCGGCATACCAAGTATCTAACACAATCTCCTTTTCTTCCATGGATACAAGTTTGCCTACTAGCCGATCTCCATTGGTAAGCTGCACGCTTACGTAGGCCCCGTCGCCTAACAGATGTGGCTTACCTCCTAACACCACGTCTAACACTTTTTCCAAATTAAATTGAGCGTCTTCCACGAGCAATGGCGATTGCCATGTAAGCTGATCGGTGCTCAGTGCGATCATGTTTCCTGCCAGTTGGTTGCCGTTCACAAAACGCACCCATCTCGTTGGCTCAGCGCTCAAGCGCGGTCCCAATAAAAAAACAACCATCATGAGAAAGATCGACTTCATGGTGATTCAATCGTTTGTTCAGAGTTGGCTGAGTTGATAATCCAAGTGATGCGATTCCGAGGAATCGTAACCGTGCCTAACAGAGAATGCTCAATCTGCATGTTGGCATCCGTCAAGTGAATCGCATCCGCGCTTAATTTGCCCCCACTGCTCAGCCCGATTTGGTAGAGAGATGATTTGGCAGAACCATTCTCTGCATCCTCACTTGGCTCCTTGGAAAGTAAGGAACGAAATTTTTGATAGATCGATTGTTGATTTACGGTTTTTGCCAAATCAGCCTTGGCGAAGTAAACGTAGCAAAGATCTGAATCTAACAACTCTAGTGGGGTTTCCTGAAAATCGCTCACAAAACGGAATAGCAGACCTTCTGCGGTAGCTTGGATGCTTTCGATTTGACCAGATAAGCGGTCGTCATCACGCGTCACGATGCAATCAAGCTCAAGATTTGCACTCTGCGTAACTGCGAATGGGCCTCTCGCATCATTGATTTCGCTGAGCTTCATTTCGCGAATCACAAGTTGGTTATCCGAAGTGCCACCGCCGGAAATCATGATTCCAGTTCCATTCGGGTTTTTTTCTAACGGATCAAATCCTACCGCGACTCGCTCGCCATTAAATCGAAGATAAATGCGAGATTGCAGCCGGTCCACTCGCAGCTCGATTTTAGCCTGCTTCTCCGCCCATTGGTTCATTTGAGGCTGCCACAATAAAACCGTTAATAATCGATTCGGAGCATTTGACTCCCGACGCAGCTCGATGCCGTTGGATGTAAACGATAGCAAATATTGATTGCTTGGCTGATCTGAAAAATTCGTCGAATTTCCAAAACGAACTTCGAAATTCGGCTGATTCTGCCAAGAAAATGTCATTTCCAACGAATACCTTATTGGCAATTTCTCGAAGTTGTAAATGGAGGACGCATTTTGAAATGTAGTTAAAGTGTCTTCGCGAAATTCCCAACCAGCAGCTCGCACGTCAGGTTGTCTCCAACGATCAGTGGCTAAAGGCCCCGCATAAATCGATCTTGGATTAGGCTCGATGAATCTAATTGATTGAACCCCGCCGCGATTCACTTGAGCCCCACCAAAATCAGGTGACTTGAAGCAGAGCGCTGAGCTATCGAGAGAATCAATAGTTACTGGTAGATCATCGCTGTTAGACAAAAGTAACTGCGCTAAAGAATCATCAGCATTTGATGCGTTTGATGCAAATCTAACAGATTTCAGATTTTTAGCTGATAGACGTAAATCCTTCGCGGAGAGTGAACTGGTCAATTGGATTTCACCTTCTGCCGAAATGCTTTTTAGAGCACCATTGAGAGTCGAGCCATCCGCCATCTCAACGACATCTTCTCCTAACAGCATCGTAGGAAAACATGCCATAATTGCCACTGTGAGAAAGTGTTTAAAATGGTGCATCCCAATCATCAGAAATTAAAGTTGAAGGATCGAATTCAAGCAGCACGGCTGAATTCAAACTAACAGAAATTGAACCTAACAAAGCATGATCAAGCCCAAGCACCTGCGCCGTCCCGCTGGTGGGCACTCCAGAAATCACACCATTCGGCATGAAGCGGACTTTTAACATGTTGGATAAATCGGAAGGGACTTCTCCACGCGTATCTGCTGCAAAGCGAATTTCTGCTAGATCATCGAGTTGAAAATTAAAATCACCATATCGCGAAGTGAATACCGCTTGATCTTGCTCGATTGATTTAAGCTGGCCGCCAAAACGATCAATGCCATTCGACATCAATGCCACATCTTGTGTCTGCAGCTCCATGCTTCTAGCAGAATCTGGCATCCCATTCCACTCAGTTAGAATCACATCGCGAATGCGAATCGCAGAGCGATCCCCTTGTGCAAAAAAACCAAATCCCGTCTTAGCATTTGCAGACACCAATGCCGCATGAGGCAAAATGTCTTCCCACACAAAGACGAATTGGCCATCGACAAATAAAGTCACCTGGCCACTCACACGATTACTTCTAATTTCAAAAACCGCGCGCCCACTTTCCGGCAACCTCAAGTTCAAAGGCGGCAATTGCACACGCTCAATGCTTGGCAGGCCATCCGCTTTAATCGTGGTTTTGTAGAGCATCAAATTATTCATGAAGAATTGCAGCACATAACCATTACCAAAAATTTTGGGTAAGACGCTTGAATCCCCCGGAATAAATCCGCCCTCCTCCGGATTTGGTTCTTCAATCATATCCGGCGGCTGCGCGGGTTGATAAAAATCCGCATGAAATCCAATCGCCATCGAAAGCCTATTTTTCCACGCCACATCAAATTGAAAGACCGCTCGATCAGGCATCACATTTTTACGCACCAATGCTTCGCTGCCGTTGCCTTGTGGCCAATACCATGAAGAACCAGAGAAAATCCATTTATCTAACGGTTTCTTTACCTGTGCATCTGCAGTTGATTTTTCAGTCTCGATTTGGCGACCTGTTAGATCAATCACCTCCCACCCCTCTTTGCTGAAAGAGCCGTGATAATACATCCTGCCGCCGAGTGGATTCGGCGAAATTATCGCGAGCATTTTCCTCGGAATCTGCAAGGTCCCTGCAATTGGGGACTCTAGACTTAGATTTTCTCCATCAAACCCGAGAATTTTTCCCAAAATACGGTCACCATTGATCAAAACCACGCTCGATGAAATAGGCAGCGATGCTTCCTTTGCTCCGCTTTGAAATGAAACATGGCGAATCTCATCTAACTGAAATTCTGCTTTTTGTGCCAAATCATCGCGTTGCCACAGCAAGCGCGATTGTGTTTGAATCCCGGCAAACGTCCCGTGCAGTTGATCGCCATTGCTGAGGCGCAAGATATCCGGCAGCACCTCCCCCGCGAGTAGCGAGTGGGACAACGCAAGAATAATGGAAGTGCAAAGCCGCATGATTATTTCTCGTAAATCGGCAAAAAACGGAAATTAACCGCAAGCGAAAGCAACGCTCCGGCCGTATTGAATGATACACCTTGATTGCCGGGAAAGGAGCCATCCGCTGCTTGAAGCACGCCTAGGTAGCGGATGTTTCTCTGGTTCCATGTGTTCCATGCTTCGTCATCTGCATGAAACAATGCCTGCGCCATGTAGTATTCAAAATAATACGGATAATAACGGTCCCGATAATCCAAATTGTTTCGCAGGTAATCGAGGCTCTGTTTGAAAGACGCTTGGTTATGCTCTTTGGCAAGCGCCTGGCAGAGCAGACCAATGGCTGTTAGAGTTGGCTTGCCTCCACCGGATGAAATGTAACCATATGAGCCATCTGCTCCGCGGCAACTAGCCAGATAGTTCAGCGCCTTTTTGATCGCCTCATCGGGCACAGCCAGCCCTGCATTGCGCGCCGCAAAAAGCGTGACGACTTGGCAACCAGTCACGGTTGTATCCGCATCGGTGCTTTGTGGAGTGTAACGCCACGCTCCTAACGGATTTTTACTTTGAGCTGTTAGAATCAAATCAATTGCCTGCTTGAGCGCCGGCGCGATCTTCGGGTGATCGATCATGCCGTAAGACTCCGCTAAGGCTTTGGTGGCAAATGCATGATTATACATGCTGTTGCCGATGTAGCCATTTTTCGTATTTTGTTGAGAAATGATGTAATCCAACCCGCGCCGGATGTGCGGCGCGTAGGGCCCCGAATTGGCATCTTCTCCATGCGCAAGAAATGCTGCGATGCACAGCCCAACGACGCCCGGCTCGCTGCCGACACCATCATCCCAGAAGCCACGCTCATTTTGGGTTTTTGCCAAAAATTCCAAGCCCCGTTCATAAATCAATTCCACCTGTGCAGGGATCACTTCTTCACTGCGGCCAAATGGGGTTTGAGCATTTACGTTAGAAATTGTTAGAATGCTAAAAATCATCACGGTGCTTAGCCAAAATGGCACCCATCGCCGCGAAAAATGGAGAGTTAAAAAATTTCTCATGATCATCGGTTTTTCTGTTCGAGGCCACGATTGTAAGCATCCAATGCGGATTGAAATTCTTCCGGCAGCACAGCACCTGCCTGTCCCGTCGCTTTCGGGACTTTTCGCTCTTCTTGCTTGCCATCGCCACTGCCAGAAACGGGCACATTCGCATCCACTCCGGTTCCGCCTTGGCCTTGGCCGCCGCTACTTCCTTGATTGCCTTGTTGGTTCGCTTGACCTTGCCCTTTTTCTTTGCCTTGGCCTTTGCCCATCATGCGTTCCATCATCTCCATCATGGCTGAGCCGCCTTTGCCCGAGCCGCTACTTTGTTGCTGCTTCTGCGCCGCTTCGTAAATTTTTTCGATCACCTCCGTCTGAGTGGCAAGCGTTTCGCCACCCGTCTCATGCTCGGCGAGCCGATCCGTCGCCTCATCCATCAATTTCTCAACTTCTCGAAATAAGTCGATCACTTGCGGCACCGTCTGCTCAATGGTGAATTGCTGCACATCGGCCGCTAATTCATCCTGTTGATCCGCAACGATCACGGCACCTTCACGATGCTTGGTAATAATCTCGGCATCAGCCTTTTCTTCGGCGAAGACCCTTGGCAATAAAATGGCGCCTAATATCAAACATGTGAGGCTAAATTTCATGGAGTATTTTCCCTGCGTAATTGTTCTAACACACGAGTCTGGCCTCGGATGTCCTGCTCCGCTTGCACTAATTTCATCACGCGCAGCATGAACTCAAAATCATCATCCTCCGCATTGGGCGCACCTCCTCCGCCGCCGCCCGTGCCTGCCGCATTCTCATCGGCACTGCTCAAAAAGTCTGCCCACTTCGTAAGTTGCTCGGCCCATCGCTTGGAATTTTCAACAGCCTGATAGGTGTGATTCTCTGTTAGAAGCGAGCGAACTTTTTCCAATTCCAATTCAATCTGGGATTGTTGCATCTCGCCTTGGACTTTCGCTAATTTTTCGTGAGTGACTCGCCCGATGTAATGGCGCAGGTCTTCTTGCAACCACCGCACATCCGCAGCGGTATTGATTTGCTGCTTCGCGGCATCCTCCAAGCGCCTGCGATCTTTTGGATCTACCTGCTCAAGACTTGTGCCTAACAGTTGCTCAAAAGCCGATATCATCGAAGCAGCGATCCCATCTTGCTCCGAAGCCGCCTTCTTTAACCGATTGATAAATGTGCCCGCCTCAAAATCTCGCTTCGCTGCGTTGGCTTGCTCAATGGCTTCCTGCATTTTCGCGACCGCTTTCTGCTGGCGCTCCACCGCCTCGTTCAAATCTTTTTTCGCGGATTCTGGAGTCTTGGATGGATCTTGCGCCTCGTTCAATGATTGCTCCACTGTGGGTAAATCATCTTGGCTGAGCTCCTGCACGGGCTTGAGCGCCTGCGCCATCTTTTGCATCGTTTTCGGATCAATTTCACCGTTGCGCACTGCATCCTTCATGAGTTGCTCAAGATCTTTCCTGACCTCATCCATACGGCGCGTGCTTTCCGCTTCTTCACGCCGCTGATTTTCCAACCGCTCTTTGCCGTTGGCATCTTGCAGCGCTTGATCATCCATCTTTTCCAAGCGTTGATTTTCATCTAACAAATTCAATTCGCGCCGTGCAATATCTTCCAAGGCAGCAATGGCTTGGTCGTATCGTGTCTTGAGCAGTTGCGCGTGCTCATCTCGCGTTAAAACGTAAATGACAATCGGCTCGGAATACACGCGACCACGCTCGGGAAATGCATCTTCCACATATCCACGCAACATGATTTTTTGCGGAGCGATGCCAAATGCGGCCGGCGAAAATGACGCGGCTTGTAAATTGCGAAGCAGATCGGTTTTACCATCTAACAGCTTAACGGATCCTGCCGCGGCAGATTCCGCAGAAGGGCGCGTTTGTTGGCCTTGCCAATCGATGCCGGCTTCTTTGATGCCAAAATCATCTTCTGATAGAACTTCAAAATCGATCGTCTCCTCGGGTAAAATCACCTTTTGCCGATCAACTCCTAACAGATAAGACATCGGCGCTGCATCGGTGCGTGCCTCAACTCGCAGGCGGAATCCACCGCTATCGCTCAAGCCGTGAGTGTCTTGCCATGAGACCGGAATTTCAAATGGCTCTTGGCCGACTATCATTTCTTTCGATTTTGCATGTGGCCCGGTTGTGATGAGCGATTGAGCGACGCCTTCGACGGCTGCCTCGGGCTTTTTTTCACCGTCGATGAAAAATGACGCCTCGCCAAAAGTAGCGCTTTTGAGTTCACGCGTCGCCTCCAACTCAATGGAAATCCGGCTGCCCTCCACCACAGGAAACATGCCATCGCTCAGATCTAACAGTTTTTCCACATTACCCAGATAAGCGGGCAATGTGACGCGTGCATTCAAAGCTGCAATTCCCGGCCTAACCATTGGCTCAATCTGCAATTCATGCCGCAAATCGCCCACAGAAAAACGCACAATCGATGGATCTTGCTGCCCGGGAAATGAAAATTGGTATCCATCTCCACGCAGTGCGCTGGTGATCGTTTTTTGCAAACCATTACGTGCCGTGGCAGTGGCGGGGCGCTTTTCAGATTCTGCTAGAAGAACAAGATTTACATCAAATGCCTCGCCGACGGGAACCACCATCCGCACCGGCATGTCTAACAGACGAGTGAAGGTGTATCGCTGGGTATCGGAAAATGGGAAAATCCACCGCAGCATGGCATTCATTCCCGCGCGTGGAGCGATGGCCACCGCGAGAATTGCCAGCACCATCAGAACGAGCGCGATCGTCACCCACCGGCGGTGATAGGAAAAAGGCAAAGCATCTAACAGCGGCCGACGCGCCACTTCATTCGCGACGGATTCCATCGCCGCTTGCCGCAAACGTGGGGATAACGTATCCTCACTCGCCTTTTGCTCTTGCAGCTCGATGACACCTAACAACCGATCTCCTAGCCCCGGGTAGCGTTTTGCAATCAGCCGCGCAAGCTGGGCCTCACTGCGCTGCCTCCAGATCCAACGATGCAACCAATACGGCACAAATCCGGCAAAAACCGAAATTCCCGCGACTAAAATTGCAAAGCGCAGCCAGCCGGCAGTTTGCCCCACCCTGTCTAACAGATAGACCAGGAGAAATGAAAGCACCAAGCCAATCAAGCCAGCAGCAACGGACTCGATCATCTTCCTCCGCCACAGCGCACGACGAAAGCTTTGCAACTGCTGCTTCAAAGCATCAGGCATCACAAGCGTGGCCGGTGGGGTCGTATGTTGCTCAGACATGAATCTCAATGAATGATGGGACTAAGACCTCTGATTTCCCGCACCATTCATATGAATAATTTCAATCATAAAAGGCCTGAGGACAAGCAGTCATTTGGCCCGGACTTAGAGCGATTTCACCAAATCCTGCATTACTTCAGCGATTTTTTGATCGAGCGATGCATCGAGCAAACCGCCGCCAGCGTCGAATGCTTCATGCGCCTTCGCCACGGTCACTTGCTCGGGCAACACGGAGATGCCGATGTTGACCAAGAAAAGACGCAATTGGATCAGCCCTCGCGAGCCGCCATAGCTGCCGGGCGATGCAGCCATGATTGCGGCATTTTTCCCCTTCAGCACAGAGAGAGGCGGTTCATTGGGCTCAGTCGCGCGCGAGACCCAATCAATCGCATTTTTCAACGCGGCGGAAATCGTGCTGTTGTATTCTGGCGAGGCAATTATCAGGCCATCGTGATCGGCAAAGCAGGCTTTGAGACGCACCGCTTCCACTGGCATGCCATGCGCCGCTTCCAAGTCTTCGTCAAATAATGGCAACGGAAAATCACGCAGCGAAATCAACGTGACATCCGCGCCCGCTACACGCGCATGATCAGCGGCGATGGTGGCAAGTTTTTGGTTGAACGACGCAGCGCGCAGACTGCCGCCAAATGCGAGAATTTTTGGACGTTTCATAAAGTGGTTAGAGAATAGTTCCTGGATTGTATGCCGCCGCCTGTGGGTCGGTCGCTTCAAGTTGTCCTACCGCATGAGCAAAGGCCTCAATCTGTGAGCGCGCCGTGCCAATTTCGCGATCCCCCTTGGCCAACACGGCATCGATCGCCTCTCTGCTCAGCGCCAGACGCTCGTCGCTGGCGAGGCGCTGCGCAAGGTCGTTATATTTCACCGCGCCACGACGCAAATCAGCCACCGTTGCCAAAGCGTGCTCCTTGATCGCTTGATGTGCCGTTTCACGCCCGATGCCTGATTTTACCGCTTCCATCATCAGCGTGGTGGTCATTAAAAATGGCAGGTAATGCGCAGTCTCCGCAGCGATCATCGCAGGATAAGCCTCCATTTGGTCCAAAACCGTGAGCAGGGTTTCAAACAATCCATCCATCGCAAAAAATGCATCCGGCAGCATCACCCGCCGCACCACCGAGCATGAAACATCGCCTTCATTCCATTGATCTCCCGCTAAGCCAGCGGCCATCGCCAAGTAGCCTTTGAGCAATACATGGAAGCCATTGACGCGTTCACACGAGCGAGAATTCATCTTGTGCGGCATCGCACTCGATCCCGTTTGGCCAGGGGCAAATCCTTCACTCGCCGTCTCGTGCCCCGCCATCAAACGCAGCGTTTTGCAAAACGATGATGGCCCAGAAGCAAGCTCCACTAACAAAGAAACCACGCGGAAATCTTGCGAACGCGGATAAACTTGGCCCACGTTTTCCCACCGCGCAGGCAACCCAAGGTGCGTCACCACGCGCTGCTCAAGCTGTGCAACTTTCGATGCCTCTCCCGCAAAAAGTGATAGCTGATCTAACTGCGTGCCCACCGCGCCTTTGATCCCGCGCACGGCGTAATGCTCAATGGTCCAGTCCAACGCCCGATGCGCCGCTAACATTTCCTCGCCAAACATCGCAAGCCGCTTGCCAAACGTCGTCGGCTGCGCAGCAACATTGTGCGTGCGCGCGGTCAACACCATGTCCTGCCACTGCACCGCCCTGCGCCGCATCCGGCTAAGCACCGCAATCGACTTTTTGCGAATCTCAAGCAACGATCGGTAAATTTGCAACTGCTCGACATTTTCTGTTAGATCACGCGAAGTCAGGCCCTTATGCACATGCTGATGACCGGCCAGATCGTTAAATTCCTCAATGCGCGCCTTGACATCATGGCGAGTCACTTTTTCCCGGGCCATGATCGCTGGCAAATCGATCTGCTCCCTCACCGCGTGATAATCGGCAATCGCTTTTTCAGAAATTTCCAACCCGAGATCGCGCTGCGCCCGCATGACCGCAATCCAAAATTCCCTCTCTAACAAAATTCTACCTTCAGCGGACCAAATGGATAGAAAAACGGGCGAAGCGTATCGTTCAGCGAGAATGTTAGGAATCACCCGAGAATCATGTCAGGCGTGCTCAAAACTATCAAGAGCCTTTCAATACCCGTAGCCTGCGTCCGAAGCGAAATTCTGCTCCCGCGTGCGAGACCGCATTTGAGATGCTTCATCCGGAGTAAGCGGCCGGCTCGAAATGACCCGACCTTCCGCTGGTGGCTGATCCGCAGGCTGAGGAGACACCCGCGGAATATGCGGCCCTTGAGTGGCGGGCGAGCGGGTAATGACCACCGGCGTGCCAACTTTGACCGAATCATAGAGGATTGGCACAAAATCCTTAGGCAAACGAATGCAGCCGTGCGAGGCGGGTTCTCCTGGCTCCGGAATAATGCCAGCATGCATCCCAATGCCGTAACTCGTTAGCCGCATCCAATAAGGCATCGGTGCCGGCACATAAGTCAGCCCAGGCGGCACCCGATCGGTATGCTTGGCATCTTTAATCACCATATTTCCTTCAGGATCTTCCATCCAACCATAGCGATTTGAATGCTTATCAACAATTTTCTCGGTGATCTTATATTGGCCCGGTTTTGTGCCAAAACCTTCTCGGCCCGTGGCCACATAACTCCAGCCAATCTTGCGATTGCCGCGCGTAAACTCAGCGATCTGGTCCGTCAAACTAATCCGAATCCCGACTGCGCCTGAGCCACCATCATCATACCAGCGATGCATCACACGATCAGCCTTACGTGGCGGCACAGGATCTGAAATCACTCGGCATGAGCTGCTCAGAATAGCCATTGAAAAAGGTAGAATGATAAAAAAAAGAAGGCGCATTTTTGCTAGTTTGAATGGCAAGTTGATATTTTATTAGGGCGGAAAGCTACTACCACCAAATTCACTAATGTCAAGAACCGGAATGACAAATGCACTGTTTGCTTATGGAGTCGCGCAAAAACCGATTTAATCGCTTTTTCAAATACGAATTTTACGGTGATGGGAAAAGTTCGTTAAATGACAAACTCCTGGTCAACCGATCTTGAGATTGAATGTAAGCCCGCTATCAAGGAGTTGGAATTAGTTCCGCGAGGCCGAGCTTGGGAAATACACCGTTTTGCGGATTCATGAACGATGGCGAGGTGCGATAGACACCAACTGGCAACGCAGCATCGGCGGGCGTCATGCGCACATCGGCTTCGAAGATGCGCCAGATCTGTGGCGAAAAGCGGAAGGTTTTGTTACCAAGATTGGCACCGTAGTAGGCTTTCATTCGGAGGTTGACGAAATCGTTGATGACCCAAAATGAGTCGTTAGTATGTGCTTGAGTCTTCCAACCGCTCCAGTGGCCCCAGTCAGTGGTGATGTTTCTCAGGCGGGCGAAAAGTGCTCCGCGTTGTGCTTCGGCATAACCGCCCATGAAGACATCGTGGGCGACAGCTTCGAGATACATTTGTTTGCGGGCAGCGGGGTTGTTATAGACGATTTTCGCCACGGCAAGAGTGAGGCCCATCTTATTTCCAAAAGTGCCCCAGCCGCCGTAGGCGAGGTAGTCGGTATTGGGGCGGATCAGCGACATTGAGTCCCATGAGCCGTTGAACATGCGACCGTCAACGATGGCCAACTTGTTGCGCTGCGCGGCGGTGTAGCCGGAAAATCGGCTGGCGAAGTTGATGTCGAGGGTGGTCTGAGCGCTGTCGTTGGCTTGGTAGTCGTTGTTGGCACCCCCAACGCGGCGGGTGAAGACGGCGAGGTCGATATCGAACGTGGAGGAGGCGGTCTGGACGAGGCCGAGCGAGGGTAGCTTCTCGGTGGTGATGCGTTGGGCGGTATTTTGGCTGTCATACCACTGAGTGGCAGAGGGATTTGCATATTGAATGCGGATGGTTTTACTTGGAAGGAGCTTGGCCATGGCCATGGCGATCGTCTCATCGGCTCCCCATGAGAGCGTTCCTTGCAGGGCGGGGTAGCCGTAGCTGACGAGCAGGGCATTCATTTTCCCCTGCATTTCGAGGCGGACGGCCCCACCAATGGCTCCGGACGAATCGCCCATGGCGTAGGTGACATTGGTGACGGTGAGGTTCAAGGCACCGGCGAGTGCGAGCATCGCCTCGAGCTGGGCCAGCTCCCGAATGTGCTGATCCTTGGCCCAAGAGGTGTCGTAAGCGGCGCGAGTGGCGGTGCTGCCGATGCCCATGAATGAGCCAGCGATGACGAATTTTTGCCGCGATTTTAGATAAGGAAGATACGCCTCTGGGTTTTGGGAAAAACGATCGGCAACGGCAAAGGCAGTCGTATCTGTCAAAGATTTTGGAAGCAGGCTATATAACTGGCGAATCATCCCATCGGTCTGACGACGAGGCGAGAGAACAAATGGTGGATAGAGAGTCTCCGAGCGCAGGTCAGCACCGGTGGAGCTAAGCGTGTGAACGCCAAGAACATTGGAACCATCCACATCCTGAGGGATTGATTTGAGGCCGTAAAAGCGGAGAGGCTTGAACATGTCAATTGCCTGAGCTTCAGTCAGAGGTGTGGCACTCAAAGAAGTGGTGGCGGCCATTGCGAGACCGATGCTGAGCTGGGCGATCTTTTTAATCGCTGAATGGGTGAACGTTGCTATCATAGGGTTTTTTAGAACCTACGTATTTAAAGAAATCTGGTTGAGG
>RDZR01000066.1 GCA_004294095.1 Verrucomicrobiota bacterium | reverse complement strand
TGACGCGACTTCAGATTGCATCACGCGGCTGTTTGGAGTTCCATTTCGGAACGATTGTTGTGGCCAGTTCCCTGGCTGAAGTCCACCTTATGAGATGCGTGCATGGCAACACCCACTAGCCCCTCTGATCTCGATGCTTCCATCAAGTTACAACCTCAACCCCGCGATCAACGTTGGCCCTCGCTAGTGGGTGTGCCATCACTTTGACGTCGGTTAAAAACATGGCATTGCACTGTCCAGAATGTGGTGAGCAGATTCTCTCCAGAAGAGCGGGATTTTGTCCCAGATGTCACCGCCCACTACCAGACTCGCTGAAGTTTAGTGATGCAGAGAAGAAGCTGATGGATACGGAGAATGCGCGAGCACGGCGGGCCTTAAGACCGGGAAGCTCGGGGAGCAGCGGTGATGCATCCACGGGATGGGGATTTGATGGCTGCGGCGGTGGTGGCGATTGCGGCGGCGACTGAATTAAGCAGCAACAAATGAAGATAAACCGAACAAAGACGGCACATCCAACGGCGGGCAACGTCCTTCTTTGAATTCGGGCTTACTTTTCCGCCCTGAATGGCCTATTCGTTCGGTAAAAAATGAAGACTCCAGAAGATGCGGTGAATGACGCAGTGGTCAATCCGGCCTCTCGATTGATGATTCTATTGTTTCGGAACTTGGCTAGTCGGTGCCTTGTCTCCCATCCCTGAAACCATCTTCTATTTGATCTGAGGGCCGGAGACGCACGGCAACTGGAGTTTGGCTCACACCCCTCAATGGTTTGATTTCCGATTCGTCCCTGTGCTCGGGAGTTTTGTCAGTGAGACGGTTTTGGTGAGCGGACCGATAGCTTTGTTTTGCATCGTGTATTCAGCATTGGATCGCTGGAGTTGGCGCAAGGTGACGGCCTTATCTGCGCTGTCAATGTTGACGATGAATGTGTTGGTGGATTGGGCTGATGATGCAGGTTGGATGACGCTCACCCAAAACCCTGCCGAGGTCAGGTGGTCTGATAATATTTTTGGAACACTTGCGGAACAATCCGCTAGAATCCTTATAAAATAAAGAAAAAATGGAGCCGCTGGTCGGATTTGAACCGACGACCTGCTCATTACGAATGAGCTGCTCTACCCCTGAGCTACAGCGGCGAATAAAATTCTGTGGAGAGGAACTTGCACCGAACGGCAGCGCTTTCGCAAGTGAATAATTCAAATTGATGCAGCTTGCGAGATTGGGGCAGTGGGCTTCGTGCGGCGTAAGGAAGCGGCGGAGCTGGATGACGAGTTTGAGGCGATTGGCACAGGTTGCGGCATCCCACCAGAGCCCAGTTGCTTCATTCACAAAATCAAAATTTCGCTTCAAGAACTTCGAGCAACAATGGTCTGGCTGAAGATCATCGCGCGCAGGCGAATGTGTGATGTTGCCCAAGGCTAGGCCGCGATTGCAGAATGCAATGAACTTGTGGCGATATTCGTGAGGAGCACAAAAACAGCGGGTGAGAACAGTCGGCAAGACATCAACATTCATCAAGCATCAATCGAATTGAAACGGTTCGAGTGCCCTCAAGACGATTCACTGAATGATGTTTTTTTTGGTTAACGCTTATGCCCATCGGGCGGCCAGCTTTTACAGTCCGGACGTCCCATCGCCGCGTAACGGGTCCGATTAGAAAAAGTAAAGCCAGCCACGTTTTTGGCGTTTGTAAGGGCCATCTCCCACCGAGAGCACTTTAACTTCCACGGTAGTGAGGCCCTCGCCCTGGAAATCGATTTTACGGGCAGCGCGAGGTGATAAATCAATCATGCGATCACCAATAAATGGCCCACGATCATTGAGGCGGATTTTGACGGATTTGCCGTTTGCAAGGTTAGTGACTTTAACGATGCAGGGTAGTGGCAATGTTTTGTGGGCACCAGTAAGGTGCCAAGGCATGACTTTTTCCCCGAGCGAGGTGGTGCCGCGTTTGAGACCCAAGAATGATGATTCGTTATACCATGATGCGGTGCCGACTTCATGAAAATCAAGGGCTTGTTCGACCGACATGGGATGATACGATTGCCCACGAACTGTGTAGCTGCGGGTCATGTAGCCTTCGTAGCCAGAAGGACGTGCGCATGCGCTAAAAAGCAAGACGGCGAGGATGAGCGAAGTGAAACTTGCACAATGGGGCAATGTAGCTCTGTGCCTCATTAGGAGGCTCGCTCGCGGATGATCCCCAATGTGCTTGCCACTTTTTCTTTCATTTCTTTGCCTGGCTTAAATTTGACTGCGGCGCGCGCGGGGATACGCACTTCTTTGCCTGGGCTTTTAGGATTGCGCCCGATTTTGGCTTTCATTTCGCGGACGTGAAATGCGCCGAAGTTTCGCATGACTACGGTGTCTCCTTGTGAGAGGGAATCAGTGACTTCATCTATTAAGACTTGGATAACTTCCATGACATCGTGTTGAGTAATCTCGACACCTTTTGTGCCGAGACTGTCGGTAACTTTATTAACGAGTTCTTTTTTTGTGATTGTAGCCATATGGATAAAAATAGGAAATAAGATTCTGGCGAGCGATTGATAATCCTACAATTATACACATTTTGAGAGTGGTTGCAAAAAATTCTTTGCTAACACGTCACTTTTTCCCAGATAACACTCTGGATGCAGGGATTATAAAGGAAATCCGAGCTTGTCTGAAGGTGCGTCACTCTATTCCAAATCCAGCAGTGGATCAGCCTGACCGAGGATTTTTTGGGTAGTGCGAAAATGGATTTTTGCGAAGTGAGGAAGTTGCTCGCGGCCTTTTTTCTTGACCAAGGCGAGGCCGGCATCGATGACGGCTTGGGACGCGCCCAAGGGTAGTTGCAGCCCTGAAGTTTCGCTGGCTTTGGCCATCCAATCGAGAAAACGCTCGCGGGCGATGATGGATGCGGCGGCGACGGCGATGTCTGATTCGCCCTTGGTCCGCTGATCGAGCTTGAGGGTGATTTTTTTGGCTCGGAGGGCGCTTTCGAGGACTTCTCGGCGGGCAAATTGATCGCTTAAGGCGCGTGGGCAATCGGGTTTAGCGAGAGAACATTCCTCGATCACGCGAGCGTGGCCCCATGCGAGCAGGCGGTTGAGATTTTTGAAGGATGGCATCATCTCATTGTAGCGAGCCGGGCTGATGGCGAGCACTTTGCTCACACAGCCGGGCGTATTGCGGATGATCTCAGCGAGTTGGCGAATTTTGCTGGCGCTGTGAATGCGCTTGGAATCCATGACTCCAGCGGCTTGCAGGCTGCGAGCAATCGGGCCATCGGTATAGACACCGGCGACGACTAAGGGGCCAAAGTAGTCGCCTTTGCCACTTTCATCGATGCCGAAATGCGGTTGAAAAGCCTCGGGATCGTGGACTTCTTGGTAATCCATGATCGCCTCACCGGTGATTTCTGGCTCGAGGGTAAAGCGGACAAAATCTTCGGTTTGTTTGCCTTGGATCAATACCTTGGGGCCTTTGGTATAAACGGCGATCGAGAGTTGGGGTTTTTGCGCCGCGTAGAGAGTGTATGGTTTTTCGACAAACTCAAATCCTCGATCCATCAGCACGGCGCGCAACTTTTCAGCCTGTCCATGCGTGAGTGGTGTGGTGTGATGTGTCATTGCGAGTGTCCCAAAAGCAGAGAATTAGCTGGTGTCATCCGCTCAATCGTCCTTGGGAATCGAATCATAAATCTGTGCGAGTGAAAGCACATTATAGGCGGTGACCAATACTGGGTTGGATTCCATCCAGCGGCCATTGTCATTGATCCATGATCCATCTTCGCGTTGGCGGCTGAGAATTTCTGCGCCGAGTTCTTTGCGCCAATCGACTTCGCGGCCATCGCTAAGCTCCATGGTGGTGATGTTGGCCACGGTGAGTGCCTTGGCCATGGTTTGGTAATAATAGTATAGTCCTTGATCGCCGAGGCCGGGATTTTCTTTCACGCTGTAATTTTTGGTGAGCCAACTTTTCACCGCCACCACGCGCGGATCGGATGCGTCCATTTTCGCATAGATGAAAGACAACAATCCAGCATATGACATCGATCCGTATGAGCGCAGGGCGACGCTGCCGTCTGGCAATTTCTCTTCGCCTGCTTTTGATTCTCCCGGGCGATAGATAAATCCGCCGCGATTGGCCTCATCGTCTGAGGCCCACGGTTGGTCATTGGTGGCGCGGAGGTTTTGTGAGCGAGATAAAAATTGGCGAGCTGCGTCCCAATTGAGTTCAGGCTGATCGCCGTGGCGGCCGTCCTCGATGAGGTGTTGGGAAAGCGCGAGTGCTTCGATCGCGAAATAGGTGTTGGAGAGATCGGTATGGGTGTTTTTCGATCCGTAGCCGATACCGCCGTCATTCGGGTCATCGGATTCTTTCGCTTTTCCAAGATCCCACTGCTGGTCGATGAGATGCTTGCGAGCACGGACGATCGCCGCTTCGTAGTCCGGCTGTTGGGCGGCCAAGAGAGCGGTCATGGAAATGGCGGTATTATAAACGGAGAGGCCGCGATTGTAGATGCCGCCGTCCGGTTTTTGCTGGCCCATCAACCACGCATAGCCGGATTTGATGGATGGAGTGAGTTCTTTTTCATCGGCACGATTCGGATCGCGCATGGCGGCAGTGAGAGCCAAGGCGGTGATGGCCGTGAGCCCGCCATCGTCCCACGAGCCGTCAGGATTTTGCTTGGTGAGCAGCCAGGCATTGCCGCGGGCGATGGATTGCTGGATTTCTTGCTTGAGCGATTCGTGCTCGGCAGCCGCGAGTGGTTGCGAAAAGCACAGAGCGATGCTTGTAAAGAAGGTGATGAAATGTTTCATAAATTTATCGAAATGGAGTGATGATCAATACCACGGGTGTCTTGACGGGTGGCACGCGGTTAGGAAACGGAAACCAAACGAGATCGTCCAAGCGCCCATCGCCGGGGAAATTGATGAGCGCGGCACTTGAGGTGTAAATGGCAATCATATCGCCTGTAGTTTCTGCAGAAAATCTTCCGTTAGAAAATCCTGAACCACCATAAACCCAAGGGCCCGCGGGCATTGAGGTGCCGAGCACTTTTTGTTGAATCAAATCACTCGCGGGGAAGCGGCGGGTGGTTCCAGCGTCGCTCCACTCAAGCTCAATTTGAATTCTCGCCGCAGCTTTGACGGCATCATCAACGACTGGGAAGTTATTCGTGCCGAAGCCATTTTCATCTAACAAACGGTAAAGCTCGGGAGATTCCCGATAGTCTAACAGTTTCATCGCGAGGTTGAGATCTGTTGCGCTAGCATCGGTTGTTAGAAGAGATTCGTGGATTTTGCCTTTTTCGTGAACTAACAGAAATTCTAACAATCCTTCAGCCATGTTGACGGTGGTGGGCACGCGAATTTCGCGCGTCTTCGAGTCGAACAAAATTTTCCCAATTTGCATCATGCCATCATCGCGGCGGACGACGCTGGCTTCTGCGGCCAGCGCCTTATCTGTCGGGCTTTCCGCGGATAAGGGCAGTGCCATGGCGAGCATGAGCAGAATGAGAGAAAGAACCTGCATGATGGTTAGAAATCGGTGGATCAAAAATGCAAAAGCATCATTTATATTAGCGAGGATCAGTGGCGGATTCGTCTGATTTTTGAAGTTGGTTGAGGCTATTGCCGATGTCGCGCCAAGCTAGGCGAGTGATGCGAAATTCAAGGGCTTCTAACGGATTTTCATCGGCGGCCAATGCTGTGGGCACTTGATACTCTGTGCTGCGGGCGAGCTGGCTGCGCATGAGTTGGAAAACTGCGGTGAAAATTTGTTGGGCCGAATCATCCGGATTTTCGCTGGTGAAAGACATCACTTCGGTGGAAGATGATGTCTCTTGATTGCCAGTGATCCAGATCGCGATGGGGATCGCGCCCACGCCTGCCGTTTCGTTGCGCCCGGTATTGATTTGACAAGAAAATCGGACCAATCCACTGGTCGCATCGTGAAGTTCTTCTTCGATTTTTTTGAGTAAAGGCCGCAGACGTTTCGCAGTTTTTTTCCCCGTGCCGAATTGAATGATCAGGGTGGGAATATTTTCTTGCTGGAGTTCCCATGCACCGTGTTCTGGATGCAAACGACGAATGGCCGAAACAGCATCATTGCGGACTTCTTGTGAGGCCTCCGCTTTATCTAACAGACGCTCCCATGCAAGCAGCGCAAATTTCGGTTGATTGTTCGATTCAAGGAGCGTGGCTAACTCGCGAAAATGGTCCGCACCGAGCTCGCGCCGCTCGGAATATTGATTGAGCTGGGGAGCTGCCGAGAGGTCTCCCATGGTCACGGGCGCCTTGGCTGGCGGGGGAGCGGGCGTGAGGATAGGAGCGGGCGGTAGCTTGACTAACAACGGCTCAGGTGGGCTTTCTTTGCGCGGATATTCTGCCGCTGCTTTTTGCCGGATCGCTTGCAGCGTGGCATCCGTTGGCGGACTCATGAAGTCGATCTCGCGCGTGCCAAACCACCAAGCACTCGCGATCACCGCGAGGCAGCAGACAAGAACGACTGGCACCGGCACCCTCATGCGTTAATTGTGCTTACACTCTGCAATCATGCATAGCACAAACAAATCGCAATGGGAAATCGCAACGCTTTAGTTGCCAGATTTCACCAACAAGGCGCGCTTGCCTACGCGTTCGCGAAGATAAGTCAATTTGGCACGACGCACTTTGCCTTTTGAAGTCACCTCAATTTTTGCAATACGAGGAGTGTGCACTGGGAAAACGCGCTCGACGCCTTCTCCATAAGAAATTTTGCGGACGGTGAAGGCACTATTGATGCCAGATCCGCTGCGAGCCATGACGATGCCAGCGAAGATTTGGATACGCTCTTTGCCACCTTCCACCACGCGGCAATGCACTTTGACGGTGTCGCCCACTTTGAATTCTGCAATGTCAGACTTCAGTTGTTCTTGCTCGATTTTTTGAATGATGTGCATGGCGGTTGGCGTTCTTTAAAATGATAATTCCGAGCGGTGGCGACTTGATTTTTTGAACCAATCAGCGCACGCGGGGCGGGACGATTAGGCGAACATAGTGGCAATTGCAACCACGAAATTAGCTGAAATGAGAAATTTTAATGATTTCCGTAAACTTTTTTCGGATCGAATGCCAAATCTTGCTTCACGTGCCTGAGCTCTGCACGACCAGCGGCCGCAGTCACGATTTTACGATAAAAACATGAGTCTCGTCCTGTGTGGCAGGCACCCGCACCAATTTGCTCAACGATGAGAACGATCGCGTCTTGATCGCAATCGGTGCGAATTTCCACAATCCGCTGGATGTGGCCCGAGGTCGCACCTTTATGCCAAATTTCTTGACGCGAGCGGGACCAATAGACCGCCTCGCCGATCTCAAGCGTGCGTTGCAACGAATCCGCATTCATGTAAGCAAGCATGAGTGGTTCGCGCGTCGTCGCATCGATCGCCATTGCTGGAATGAGGCCGTCTTGATCGAATTTTGGAGAAAATCCACTGCCTTCCTCTACTTCAGATTTACTGCCGCGTGGGCAAAATGAAGATGGCTCGTCTGCTTGCATGTGGCGAGCGTGAAATGATGCGAATGCATTTGTCCAGCGTGCATCTGCTGCTCAGCCGAGAAGTTCACGAAATTGAGTGAAGACTTCGGTGTTTTTCATCAGCCCTGAAAAACGTTGGCACTCGGGCCCGATGGCCGAGATCAGCGTCGGGTCTGAAGTGTGCGATGTGCCCGTCCAACCGATGCCGGTATGGTTGCCTAAAAATTGGCCTAACAGACCTTCCGGTTTGCTCATTTGTTCACTCCATTCCAGCACCGGATGATCGGCAACGATTTCAAAAAGCGCGGCTGTTTCTTCCTTGCGTAAATTGATGCCCATCTGCTTTTGAATCATCTCGGTAATTTGAGATGCCTTGGTGCCCTTTTGCACATTCCACTGCTCTAACAATTTTTCGTGAGATGCGCGGAATCTAGCAATTCTCGCAAAACAACTATTGGTATCTGCATAACTCACACCGGTGCCGTTGAGTCCTGGATTGGCATTGCCATGGTCGCTCGTCACGACCAACAACACATCCGGATGTTTTTCTAACAAAATTTGCACACGGCTCAGCGCGTCATCAAATGCAAGCTGATCTGCGAGCAGTCCGCCGATGTCATTCAAATGCGCGGCGTGATCAATCCGTGCGCCTTCAATTTGTAAAAGAAATGGACTGCCGGAGCCTAGTAAGCGCACCAGCGCCGCCTCCGCCATTTCCTCCAACGATGGAATCTTTGCTCGCAACTCCTCGGAATGCTGGCGGTCTAACGAAAATGGCAGGTGCCCATTGGTGAACGTGCCTAACAATTTTTCCGAGCGGCTTTTGAGCAGCGCGTCGCGATCGTGCAGCACCTCATATCCCGCTTTGGAAAAATCCGCAAACAGGTCCCGCTTATCCAGACGCTTGTCGGCTGAAAAATGGCCAGTGCCGCCACCTAACAGAACATCAACACGATTCAAATACTGCGGCGCAATGTGGTCTTCATCGCCACGGCTTTTGGAAACGGTGGCAAATCCGGCAGGCGTTGCGTGGGTGATGGTTGCGGTGGTGACGAGGCCGATTTTGGTTCCCTGATCATTCAGGATTTTCGCAATTGGGGTAAGCTCGCTGCCATCGGGGCGAATATTGATGCTGCCGTTGTTCACGCGCTCGCCGCCGCCCCATGCAGAAGAGGCCGCTGCAGAATCCGTCACCAGAGAATTGGCCGCGGCATTATCCATCAAGCCACGCGCCGATTCAGGTTGATTGTAAAGTTGCCACCAGCGTGTCGAGCGTTGGCGCGTGAGTTGGGAAAATGCTTCCGCAAGCGTAAGCACTCCCGGGCTCATTCCATCCGAGACCATGAAGACGATGCCTCGCACTTTTTTCCTCTCAGACGATCCACCACTCGGCTCCGCGTGCAACGCAGGAATCGCCGCAGCTGCTCCGCCGAGCGCGATTGTTTTGAGTAAGTCCCGCCGCCCGAATGACCGCGCCTTGTGAAAACTTTCCATGCCATTCTTTAGAATTTGCATGAGCTTGATACAAGTCTGCTTTTGCATCACTCGAGAGAGCGATGAAACCCGTAATTTTTTTTGCGTGCCATTCCCGAAGCCTTTGCTTGAATCGCCCATCTACGATGCCTGAAAGTGTTGCTGCTATGACCCTGCTGCTTGTCGATTCTGACATGGATTTTCTCGAATGGGCGACCAAATACCTCGCTGCCAATGATCTGCGCATCCTACGCTGCGACAATACGCAGAACGCGATCAAGGCGATGGAAAAAACCACCGTGCACGTCGTGGTTTCCGCGTTAGATATCCAACCGTTTGATGGCATGGAGTTCTTGCGGAAAGTCATGCAAGTCAGTCCCGAGACGTTGGTGATTCTGACTGCTGGCTTCCCGACGACGGGGCAAATCATCGAAGCGACTCAACAAGGTGCTCATGATGTGCTGCGCAAAGAGTCATTGGTTTTTGAGCTTCGTCCAGTCGTCGAATCTGCATTGCAAACCAGTGATGACCGCCGCTCGGTGCATCGTTCTTCCACGGAATTACCCAAGCAGGATGGGCGCATCAAAATCATCGGCATTTCACGCGCGCTGCAAGAGGTTTTCAAATTAGTCGGCCGCGTCGCACGCTCGGATGCTCCAATTCTCATCGCTGGCGAAAGTGGCACTGGAAAGGAATTGATTGCGAAAGCGATCCACGAATACAGCCCGCGAAAGTTAAAGGAAATGATCACCATCAACTGTGGTGCCATTCCAGAAAATTTGTTAGAGAGTGAGCTTTTTGGACATGAAAAAGGCTCCTTCACCGGTGCCATTGCCAAACGCGAAGGACGATTTGAGCAGGCAGATGGCGGCACCTTGTTTTTAGATGAAATTGGCGATATGCCGATTTCCATCCAGGTAAAACTTTTACGCGTGCTTCAAGATGGCACCTTTTCTCGCGTTGGCTCGAATGAAACCATCAGCACCGATGTGCGGATCGTTGCCGCCACGCATAAAAATCTAACAGAAGAAGTCTCTGCCGGACGTTTCCGCGAAGATCTTTATTACCGGCTCAACGTCGTCGAAATTAAAATCCCCGCGCTGCGCGAACGCACGGAAGACATTCCTTTGCTGGCTGAATTTTTCCTGCAACGCATCGCCAAACGCAACGGCATGAGCGGCATCAGCTTATCAGACGATGCGGTCACTATTTTGAAGGCGCATCACTGGCCCGGCAATGTGCGTGAGCTAGAAAATACCATGGCTCGTGCCTGTGCACTTGCGGCATCCAATGTTTTGTTAGGTGCTGATATTCCACTCGCATCTGCACCTCGGGTCGCTGCTTCGCCGATCGATCAGGCATTCGATCTGTTAGTTGAAAAAGCACCTGCCGATCTCAATATCATGGACTGGGTGAAAATGGAATTGGCCAAGCGCATGCTGATTCAGGATGGCTGCGATCTTAAAGAGACATCAAAAACGCTCAAAATCCCCATGGCGGACTTGCGCAAAATACTCGCAGAGACTCTTTAGCTCATGCTTCACATCATCGATCACCCACTCATTGCTCATGAGCTCACTGCTTTGCGGTGCCCATCGTGCGGGACTGGCCAATTTCGCCATCACGTTAGGCGCATTGCTTCGCTGATGGTTCCATCGGTGACTCAAGACTTCGCGACCCAAGCCCTCTCTTGCCAGACCCCACTGGAGCAGACCGAAGGCCGCCATCTTTCCCGAGATGTCATCCTCGTGCCCATTTTGCGAGCCGGGCTCGGCTTTGTGGACGGATTTTTGGACATGTTGCCGAATGCCT
The DNA here is from genome assembly GCA_004294095.1 of Verrucomicrobiota bacterium. Taxonomy (GTDB): domain Bacteria; phylum Verrucomicrobiota; class Verrucomicrobiia; order Verrucomicrobiales; family Akkermansiaceae; genus Luteolibacter. The sequence goes on along the minus strand of RDZR01000066.1, from coordinate 16,606 downwards.
CGATTGCGCACGTTGGCATTGCCCGCAATGAGCGCACGTTGCTGCCGGAGCCATATTATCTCAAGCATCCGCCGCATGTCGCGGAGGCAGAGGTGTTGATCTTGGATCCGATGTTGGCCACTGGCGGCTCGGCGGTTGAGGCCGTTCGTTGTTTGGTCGATGCTGGCGCGACCTCGTTGCGCTTTGTCTGCTTGGTCGCTGCACCGGAAGGAATCAGCGCGCTGACCGCAGCCTATCCACAAGTGCGCATTTTTACCGCCTCTCTGGATCGCCAAATCAATGCGCAAGGGTATATTTTACCGGGTCTTGGCGATGCGGGGGATCGTCTTTTTGGAACGGCTTAGTAGTTGAGAAATAAAAAATTCTCAGCATCATTTTTCACATGAATCGGTTGCGTCATACCATATTCCTAGTATTTGTATGCGCATGCTTGCCATCGATCATCCATGGCCAAGAAGATCGTCTCACTAAGCTGATGACACTTGGTGAAAATGCTCGCACGAGTGAAATTTGGGAAATGGCAGAAATTCATTTCCGTGATGCACTCGAGCTAACAAACGTTTCTGAAGAATCAGCCGCGGAAATTTCAATTCGTCTCGCAGAAGTATTGATCCGTGGTGGAAAGCCAGATGAGGCGTTGATCGCTCTGGACGCACCGGCTGTCGCACGCCGCATGGATCGAGATTTTTGGCGCGCTCAAGCAACTGCTGCGTTAGGAAAAATGGCAGAGGCGGCGGCAATGTTTGCCATCCAATTCAATCATCCCACCGCACCTCATCGCGTGGAAGCTGGCTTTTCCCTCGCGGGGCTGCAACGCGCGATGGGCAAAAACGAGCAAGCACTTCTCACTTTATCGACGTTGCAGCAAATCACCAATCCTCAAGCAAGTGCACGCGCCCGCCTCAGTAAGGTGGAAATTCTTCTGTTACTAAATCAGTTAGATGAGGCCCGTAAGCAATTCCCACCGCGTGCCGATATCGCTTCAAGTGATCGACCTCTAGCAGACTTTTTGGAAGCCTATTTGCTTCTAGCAGAAAAGCAGTGGGCTGCGTCACAAAAATTATTTGAGTCGATTGCCGCAGCTCCACAAATGAATTTGCCGGCGCGCCATCACCAGGCGGTGCTCGGCTTAGCTGATGCGCTGGCTGGCCAAGGATTGACGGAAGAGGCGGCCGTGAAATTGTTAGATTTTATCCAAAAGTTTCCCGATTCGCCTCAGCTTGCCGAGTTTTTCGAGCGCATTCGCCGTGGCATGCCGGAAAAACCAGCATTGAGCGATGCCACCCTCGCGCGAATCATGCAGTGGATTCCTGCTGAAGAATCCACCGATCATTCATGGCTGTTAGGAATGGAGAGCGGTGAGAGTGTTGCAAATGCCTCATGGACAACGCAACCCGATCTATCAGAATTGGCCGTGCAAGCGATTTTCACCCGCGCCTTCGGCATGCACCGCGTTGGCTTGCCCGAGGCGCAGGCTGAAGCGTTGCATTTGCTCAACGTGCTTCGGTTAGAAGCACCCGCACATCCACTCAGTTTGACCGCACTCGACCTCAAAGCTAAGTGGAAAAAACAACAAGGTGATACGCAAGCCGCAGCCATATTGTTAGAAATTTTACGCGATGCTACCGATACACCTCAGGTGCGTGGTGAAGCGGCATTTGATGCAGGCCGCACCGCCTATCAAGAGGCAAAATATGAGCAGGCAGCCAGCTTGTTTGGCCAAGCCGCGGCAGAACTCAATGCACAATCCGCAAACGCCGCACAAATCAACGCCATCGCCGCACAGATCGCCAACCGCACCTTTTCTCAGATCATGCTGATCTCTGCGCCGATTCCCATCGAGCCATCACAAGCGGAAAATCTGACGTTAGATGCGGCACTCGTCATCGATGATTCTGCGCTACGAGTGAGTGCTCTAGCAGAATTTATCGAAAAAAATCCCAACCATGCTCGGCTCGATGAAGCTCGCGTGGCTCAGGCCGAATCGATGCTTGATTCACCTCAGCCGGACCTTGCCGCAGCCAACTCACTGCTCGATCAAATGCCAGCGGAAAGTGCTCTAACAGATCGAGTGATGTTCGCTCGGTTAAGGATATTGGATCATCGTGGTGATCTGGCGTTGGCGGCGCAACAGGCGCAAGCAATCATTGAAAAATATCCGGACTCAGCACTCGCGAATGAGGCATCCATGATCTTGGGCCGCAATTTGTTTGATGCAAAGGATTATAACGCGGCACGCTTGGTTTTTGAGAAAGTGGCAGCCACGCAGGAAGTTGCCGTCCGCTCTCAAGCTGCGTGGTTGCTGGCAGCTCGTTCCGCTGCGTTGGTTGGCACTCAGGCATCCAAAGAGGAAGCCGTGGCACTTTTTGATTCCGCCATCGCTAGGGATCCGCAGTTGGCCGCTGCGGCGATGTTAGAAAAAGCAGACCATCTAATCAAAAATCTCTATCGTTTTTCCGATGCAGCCAATTTTTTGCAACCATGGTTTGAGAAATTAGCCGTTGGTGATCCATTGCGCATGCCTGTGGGATTTCTGTTAGGCCAAGCATTTTATGCACAGGGTGCCGAACGTGATGGATCTTTGGCCCAAGCATTGAGCATTTATGACCTGCTGCTTAAGGATCTGAAAAACAATGATCCCATGATGCACCGCTTGCAATATTTGCGCGGCTTGGTTTTGGAACAATTGCCCGATCCAAAAAATCCAGCAATCAAACGCGAAGAGGAAGCATTCGCGGCATTTTACTCAGCGTTGGAAATTTCTGAACCACCGGCGGATTGGGAATACTTTGAGCTTTGTGGCTTCAAAGCACTTAGCATGTTAGAAAAATCCCAACGCTGGCCCGCTGCCATCGCGACTGCTAAAAAAATCGCTTCATTCAAAGGCCCCCGTGCCGCAGAAGCCGCCGCACGGGCGGATCAACTCCAACTCAAATATCAAGTGTGGGAGGATTAATTCCTTTGCAAGAGGTGTCGATTTTTCATCCTTAGTGCGCGATGCTTAAATTACTCGTTACCGGAAAATCTGGCCGCATGGGCCAAGCCATTTTGCAAGCCGCGGCCCAAGTGCCCGATGTGGAAGTGGCGGCAACTCACGATGCAGGCGAGGATTTGCAAACTGCAGTGGCCCTCGCAGATTGCATCATCGATTTTACCATTCACTCATTTACGCGACAATTGCTCGATGCCGCCGTGCAGCAGGGCAAGCACGTTGTGATTGGCACCACCGGCCATAGCCAAGACGATCGTGCGATGATCCGCGAGGCGGCTGCGCAGATTCCCATTGTTTATGCGTCCAATTATTCCGTCGGAGTGAATACGCTTTTTTGGCTCACGCGGCATGCGGCACGTGTGCTGGCGCAAGACCGCTTCGATATCGAAGTGACGGAAATGCACCACCGCCACAAAATCGATGCGCCATCCGGCACCGCTCGCAGGCTGTTAGAAATTCTCCACGAAGAAACCGGCACCAACGAGCAAGATCACGTGGCCCACGGCCGAGTTGGCAACATCGGGCCGCGCAAACCTCGCGAAATTGGCATGCACACCTTACGTGGTGGCGATGTGGTGGGCGATCATACCGTCATGTTTGCTGCTGATGGCGAGCGAGTCGAACTCACTCACAAAGCATCCTCGCGCCAAACTTTCGCCTCCGGATCCGTGCGTGCCGCTCTCTGGCTGCAAAACCAACCAGTCGGCCTTTACGACATGCAAGACGTGCTTGGGCTGACTTGAAATTATTTCCGTTAGCGAATTCAATCAGCTATCGTAAGCGGGAAATTTGGTGAATGGACAGAAGCGATAAGAAACTGCTGATCCAATGGCCAAGCCAAAACAAAATGCCAACTTACAGTCGGCATGCCCGCCAGCGCGATGAGCTTAACCCGCAGATGCTTAAGCGAAGTAGGACTCGACGATCTGTGAAAAAATACTGGCACTCATGTCTCAATGTGCATCCAACAGAGTGGCGGCTCCGGTATCTGCTTGGAGTTTCTATTTGAGCGGCCCACAGGTGCAAAATTAAGCGGTTAGGTTTCTAATCCTTTTGTTTGAATTTGGGCTTTTGTTTTTGCGGCGTTGAGCTACGCGTTCATTGCATCAATGAAATACCTCTTTTTCTTTATCGCCGCGCTGAGCCTCATGATTTCTCTTGCGTCTGGTCAAGATGCGCTTGGTAAAAAAATTGCCGACGCTGCACGATCTCAAGTTGGCAAGACATTGAAATACGATCCAAGCTATCGAGCCTTGGATTATCCGAATGGGGACGTGGCCATTTCTGTAGGTGTCTGCACAGACGTTGTGATTCGTGCGCTTCGTAGCAGTCTCGGTTTGGATCTACAAAAATCGGTTCATGAAGATATGAAAAACAATTTCCCCAAGTATCCTCAAATCTGGAGGCTTCGGGCACCAGATAAGAACATTGATCATCGACGAGTGCCGAATCTAAAAGTCTTTTTTAAGCGGCAAGGGTATGAATTGACGGTCTCGCAAGATCAGAAGAATTACAAAGCAGGCGACTTGGTGACTTGTATTGTGCCTCCTCACCTGCCGCACATCATGGTAGTCAGCGATCGGCTCACTGACGATGGCCGACCTTTAGTTATTCACAACATCGGCAGCGGTGCGAAGGAAGAGGATCGTTTGTTTGATTTCAAACTAACGGGTCATTATCGACTCAAGAAGATCGAATAAAATGCTTCGTTCTTCGTTCTGCGAGAAAAGCCATGCTTTATCTAATTATCGGATGAGTATTTGGACTGGACGTTGGAATGGGTTCGCCAATGCAAGAGAGTTCTTAAACAAGATGGTCTTTTATCCATTTTCGGCCAGCTAGTAAAGCGTGAGCATGTATGGCTTCACACCTGCTCGATGCTAGGCAAAAAGTGTAGAGTGGAATTGAACATCGAATGCGTCTTTGGCTTTTTGAATCAATCTTAGGGTTTGTCACAATTTCTCCACCAGACTGCATAACGCGGCGGCTCTTCCAAGCTTGGGCAATTTGCCGTGTTATTGCATATGGCAGAGTCAAATCCCTGATTCGTGAATCGATTTCGGAAATCTCCTCAATCGTCAATGCTCATGGAAGCCAAGTCCAGACGATGGAATCCTCATCCAGTCAACCTACCCGCCTATCTTTTTTTCCAACGGTGTGGCTGCTGTGGTGTTTTTTTAGGTATTGAGGTTAACGCTTTTTCTTTTGGTTGAGGCCTTCTTTGACTTTGGTTTCGATATCTTCGTAAAGTGCAGGGTCACTTTTGAGCAGTTCTTTGGCGGCATCTCGTCCTTGGGCCATTTGGTTACCTTGATAGCTGAACCAAGATCCGCGTTTTTGGACGATTTCCATTTCGAGAGCGAGATCGAGCAAAGAGCCTGTTGAGGAAATTCCTTCGTTGAACATGATGTCGAACTCGGCCTCGGTGAATGGCGCGGCGACCTTGTTTTTCACAATTTTGATTTTCGTGCGATTGCCCGTAACGGTGCCATCGGTGGCTTTGATCGCGCCGATCCGGCGGATATCGACACGCACGGAGGAGAAAAATTTGAGTGCTCGCCCGCCGGGTGTCGTTTCTGGATTGCCGAACATGACACCAATTTTCTCGCGGATTTGGTTGGTGAAAATGCAGACGGTTTGTGCTTTAGAAATTAACGCGGTGAGTTTGCGCATCGCGGCACTCATGAGACGCGCTTGGGCCCCAACGGTGGAATCGCCAATTTCGCCATCCAGTTCTTGTTTGGTAACCAAGGCGGCCACCGAGTCCAAAACAATGACGGAAATGGCATTGGAGCGAACGAGGGCTTCACAAATTTGAAGTGCTTCTTCGCCGGAGGATGGCTGTGAAACGAGCAGATCATCCATGTTCACGCCGAGTTTGCGAGCGTATTGGGGGTCCAACGCGTGCTCGACGTCGATGAACGCCGCCAGTCCGCCGCGCTTCTGTGCTTGAGCGATGACGGTGAGGGTGAGGGTGGTTTTTCCCGAAGATTCTGGGCCGAAAACTTCGATGATCCGCCCGTTTGGGAAGCCGCCGACGCCGAGTGCGCGATCGATGAGCAGATTGCCGGTAGGGATGACATCCACATCGATGCAGCGTTCATCGCCGAGGCGCATGATGGCTGATTCACCAAATTCTTTTTGGATGTGAGCAATGGCGAGATCAAGATTGCGTTTGCGGGCTTCGTTGATTTTTTCAGCGGCGGATTCTTCGGAGGTGAGTTTAGCGGGCATATGATTTGGAGTTGCTGGAGGCTGGTTCTACCTGAGTCAGGAGTCAATAAAAAAGATGTTCGATCGAACAAAAATAAGACTTTCCCGTGTATTTCTTGAGGATTTTACGAAATGAGCGGTGCCTGCATCTTTTTAGCCGCGGTCTTCAAAGCAATTTTTGGGCAATTCAGATCAAACGAAGGATTGACACAACATGGGATTGGCCATACGCAATCGCCCACGCAGCCATGGAAATGGCGGAGTAGCCAAGTGGTAAGGCAATGGTTTGCAAAACCGTCATTCGAGAGTTCGATTCTCTCCTCCGCCTCCAATTTCTATCAGATACTAACAGATAGAAAATATTGTATTGATCAATTAAGGCGTTGGCGCAGGGCCAAATTGAAGCGGTGATGGAGTATTGGATTGATCGATCTGGTCCACTTCCATTTCGTTGATGCGATTGCGAATCTCATTGGGTGCGGCGGCATGATCGGCTTCGTTGTTCCACGGGCCAGACCAAACGGCTGCGCCTTGAGCGTCGCGCACGGTGACGGATTTTCCATTCGCGTTTGTTTGCCATTCCACGCAGCCTTGCGAATCTTTCACTCGCATGATCATGTTGCTGCTAAAATTGAGAGATGGATCGCTGGCGGCATCTGGGGCAGGTGCTGCTTGCTGCAATTGTTTCTGCAATTGACGCATCGTCTCAGAAAGCTGATTGCCAGTTTGGTCTGCTTGAGTGGACATTTCGCGCCGGACGCGATCGATCACATCTTGAGGGAAGCCATCCAAATCGAGAGGAGAGGCATTTTGAGGGGCCACTTGGGACAATTCTTTGGGCCGCTCACCGAGCACGATATTCAAGGATTTTTCGGTCCCGCGATGAATTATTTTCAGGGTGATTTGATCTCCGGGACGGTGCGTGGAAATGGCTTTCGATAAGCATTCTGGGCGATTTACGACACAATCTCCAACCTTCGTGATGACATCAAATGTTTCAACGCCTGAGAGTTGGGCTGGGCCTTCTGGCATGACGGAGCGAACAATCACGCCTTGGCTTTGTTCTAACTGGAGGTGCACGGCGAGCACTTCAGGCATGGGTGAGGTGACGATGCCTAGAAAAGCCAGCGGTTGATTTTTCGCTGCGGGCTGAGGTGCCAATTTTTCTGCGGCAGCCGCGGAGTGCTCGTTTGGGTTTACAGGCGGGGAATCGTCTTCAAATTGCAAGGCATATGAAGGGAGGATAATGAAACCTCCTAACAAAACTGGCGCGATCGTGAGATGGTGAAACTTCATAATGGCAAAACGGATTTAGAGAAAAAATTAGTCAGTGCGAGCAGGAACTAACAGATATTGGACGCGTGGCTGCTCGACTTCGACCGTGCGGCCATTTTCCTGGTTCAGTGTCATGCGCTCGAGGTGGGTCAAGCGCAGCACTTGATGTGGCTGGGAATTGGATTTCCAATAAACGCCATCGTCATGAATTTCTTGGACGTTGGATTGGTAGCTGGCCGGTTGGATGCCGCTTGATGCCGCTGACATTGTAGAAGGTCTAACAAAATTGCCGGACACTGTATTTCGCTCAGAGTTGGATGGCATCATCAAGGCCGCAGCAGATCCTAACAAGGCCATGGCTGCTGCAGTTGCCCAGAATGGACGATGCCCGATGGCGGCTTTCTTTGCCGGATTTGCTTGGGGAAAGACGACAATTTTTTGGTTGAGCGGGAACGGTGCTTGGCGAGTGATTTTCTCTAACTGATTTAGAAAATCGGCATCTAACATCATTGGCTTAAATTGCCGAAGTTGCTTTTCCAATTGCATTTCCTCATTAGAAAGTTCTGTTAGGCTGTTATTGGCTGCGGCATCTAACCGATCCAAAAGTGCTTGGTCGAGTGAGCAAGGCGCGAGCGAGCGGAGCTGATTTTCTAATGTGACCGAATCCTGATTCATGATGATGTGAAAGTAAAAATGTTAGATCGAAATATCGCCGCGTAGTTTGGCCCCTTGGAGGGATTTTTTGAGTGCTTCCAGGCCATATCGATATCTCGATGCGGCGGTATTTTGTGAAATATCGAGTGCTTCACCGATCTCAGCGAACGTTTTTTCACCCCAAATTTTCATGACGATGACCTCCGAAAATTTAGCGGGGAGTTTTTTCAATCCTTGCTCTAACAGATGTCGCGCTGGCTCGTCTCCGTCGTAACTTTCGAACCATGGATCAGCCGAAAATTGATCACAAAAAACTTCATCATTGCTGACTGAGTGATCTTCCCGTTTGCGGCGGCGATCATCGCGGCGGCTGAGATCAATCGCGAGGCGGCGAATGGTGGTGTAAAGATAGGGTGTCCAAGCTTCTTGGCCGCCGATGAATTCGCCCTGAGTGACTTTTTCCACCAATCTAACTAAGGCGTCCTGCAGGACATCTTTGGCATCTTCGGTTGAGCGAGTTTGTTGGCGAGCGAAGAGTAAAAATTTCGAGCCATGCTGTTCTATCCACTCTCGCCAGCTGCTTGCAGCTTCGGGTTTTGAAGAAATTGCGTTCAATGGTTTATTATTTTGTTCGTCCATTGAGCGATCTGTGGGTTATTTTTTGTTTATCAATTTCTCAGACTTTGCGAGTCGGCAAACTTTTTTGAAATGTTCTAACAAAACGGGCGTGATCGATAAACGTGTGCCGCGCTGGCAGACTGACATCTCGGATAGAATAGGATCTTGCTTGAGCTCATCGAGTGAGAGGGGCTTGACCAATTTCCCCACAAACGAAAAATCCACCAACCACCAGCGCGGTTTATCTTCCGATGCTTTGGGATCGAAGTATTCGCTCGCGGGGTCAAATTGCGTTGGGTCAGGGTATGGCTCGCTGGCGACTTGGGCAATGCCGACGATGCCCGGTGGTTTGGCGTTGGAGTGATAGAAAAGCGCTAAATCCCCCTCGCGCATTTCTTTCCACATGAAATTCCGCGCTTGGTAATTCCGCACGCCGGACCATGGCTCTTGTTTCACTTTCGCCAGATCATCGATGCTGAAGACATCGGGCTCTGATTTAATCAACCAGTGCGACATGGCTAGGCGATCGCTTGGCGTAAATCAGGACGCAGAGGAGGCAGCGCGAGATGCTCCGGACCTAACTCGAGACCGCGTGATTTGCGCAGATCCGCTTCAATGGCTTCCATCACATCCATCTCGGGGCGGAAATCCGCGGCATGATAAGAACTGCGGACCAACGGGCCACTTGCCACATGGCGGAATCCTTTGCGCTCGGCGATGACCTTCCACTCGGCAAACGCTTCTGGCGTGATGTATTCCACCACCGGCAGATGCTTCGGCGTCGGGCGCAGGTATTGGCCAAGCGTGAGGACGCTCACATCGTGGGCTAGCAAATCGTCCATTGCGCGCTCGATTTCCTCGGCCTTTTCGCCCAGCCCAAGCATGATTCCGCTTTTGGTCGCGACTTTTCCTTGGGCCATCTGCTTCGCTTTTTGCAAAACGTGCAAGCTGCGCTGATATTGAGCACGCGAGCGAACCAGTGGCGTCAGCCGCTCGACGGTTTCTAAATTGTGGTTAAAAATATGCGGACGCGCCTCCAAAACCATCGCCAGCGCCCAATCGCGATCGTTGAAATCAGGCACCAGCACTTCAATGATGATGCCCGGATTTGCTTCTCTCACAGCTTCAATCGTGCGTTGAAAATGATTGGCCCCGCCGTCTCGCAGATCATCTCGTGCCACGGCGGTGATCACCACGTGGCGCAATTTCATCCGCTGTGTGGCTTCGGCAACGCGCATCGGTTCGTCATCTTCCAGTGCTTCGGGTTTCGCCGTTTTTACCGCGCAGAAACCACAGGCACGGGTGCATTTATCGCCGGCGATCATGAAGGTTGCCGTTCCTTGTCCCCAGCATTCCCAACGGTTGGGGCATTGAGCTTCTTCGCAGACGGTGACCAATTTCAAATCTGAAATCAGCGATTTTGTGGACCAAAATGTTGGATTGTTAGGCAGGCGAACTTTAATCCACGAAGGTTTTTGCTCCCGATGCAACGCCGGATTCATCTTCATTTTAGGGCCACAACCGCTCATGCGCGGAACATATTCACAGCTTGCAGCGGATAAAAGTGGAAAGTGATGAACAAAAAAAGAAATCGGGATCATCGCTTCGCTAAGCCTGCTGATTTTTTCCGTTCCTTTCATCAATTTCCATCCTCTCGTCTGGGGAGATGTTGCTGATGGCCTGGTCCAAAAAACGCTCCTTCAGGCACACTTTGGATTTGGCTTGTGATCATGTTCGGCACCTACGTCATCGGTGCTGGCGCGAATGCGTTGCACGCCTATTTGATGGAAAAAACCGATGCGCCGCCGGCAAAGCATCGTATGAGTAGGGCGTGTGAACGAAAATGAGCAAAATCCAAGGTCGCCCTGAAACTCGCGCTGCGAAAAACAACGCTGTCCAAGAATTTTTTGCCCGCCGTCTTCGCATTTTGCTGACCGGCGCGGCCGATGGCGTTCCTCCGTGGCTCGATGCCGTCGCAGCAGGCGAGGGGAGTGGCCTGTTTTCTCCTGATGACGCGCCATGGGTTGCTCACGCGGATTTGGCAACGCTCGTCGGCGGCATTCGCGCCCTCCTGATGCAGGCGCTTCACCCGGGAAGTTTGGCCGGTGTCCGCAGCCATTCTCGCTACAAAGATGATCCACTTGGCCGGCTCTCTGGAACGATCAAGTGGCTCACGATCACGACTTACGGATCCCACGAAGCGATCGCCAACGAGGCAAATCGGGTCAACCGCATGCATGACCGTGTGAAAGGCGAATATCAGAATGCAAAAGGCGAAACCACCAGCTACCGAGCGGCTGATCCCAATCTGCTGCTATGGGTGCACATCGCTTTCATGGATTCTTTTCTCCGTTGTCACCAAACTTTTTCCAAGCGCCCACTGCCCGGCGGTGCCGACTCCTACATTCGTTTATGGTCGAAATCGGTCGAGCCGCTTGGCCTCACAGACATCCCGATGAATGAGGCGGAACTGCTTTCCACGATCGCTCGCCTCCGGGCGGAATTGAAAGTGACGGATGAAACTCGCGAAACCATCCAGTGGATCAAAAATCCGCCGCTGCCCGCCACCTCGAAGCCGATGTATGCCCTGCTTTTTCAATCCGCCGTCGCTTCCTTCAGCCCCGAATTCCAACAGATGATGGGATTAAAATGCCTACCGATCGGTATCCTCCAACCGACGACGATGCGTCTCTTGCAATTCATGCGCTTCATGATCGGCCCCGAGAGCGCGTTTGAAGACGCGGCGAGGCTCAGAATCCAGCGCGGCAACCGCAAGTAGCGCATCGCTCGTTTCGCCCCGAGCGGCGGTGATTTTTTTTCATGAAGGAGGAAGGGTTATCCCAACGGAGCGAGAATGGGCAATGCCGGGAAGTAAGAGCGGAGGTAGCCGCGATCGATGGCGGCGAGGCGGTCTGCCTGAATGCTGGCGTGGGCGGCGATGAGGAAATCTGGGATGAGGTTCAGGCGTGGCCCGCCTGAGCGCCGATAGCGCAAGAAGATCTGGCCTGCGAGGTAAGCCGCCGCCGGAATGATGGGATCGTAGAAAACGTGGAGGAGATCCAAATCTGCCTGAGCCGCCTCCACTCGCGGATAGGCGATGGAGAATTCTGCAAAAGCGATGGGGGAGATGAGCAATTCGCCTTCATGAGCCGCAGTTTGGAGACAGTCCCGCCATGCTTCCCAGCCGGCTTCTTTACGAGAGAGAAGAAGGAGCACGGAACTATCGAGGGCGGTGCGCATGGTGGAGAGAGTTCAAGCTGGATCAGCAACAGGTAGCTCGGTGGGGCCGCGCAGCTCATCCATGATTTCGAGGATATTCATGCCCGCCCACGGGTCAGTTGCCGCCTTCCCAAAGTGCTCCCAGGCTTCTGGTGGGATGGTCTTGGTGGCTTTGAGAAAGGGAGCTGTTTCATCGAATTCGAGAACGTCGCCAGCCTTGAGGTGGAGCCGATTGCGGATATGGACCGGAATGGTAATTTGACCTTTTGAAGTAAGGGTGGCTTGCATGTGCTAAACAATAGGTATTAAAAGTAAGGAGATCAAGTAAGATATTTATGAATGATGAGGCGGCTTGAGTCGGAGATCAGAAGCAGAAAAAAGTAAGTATCTTCAGTGATGGCTTGCGGTGCCAGATGCGGCGTGATTTCTTGTATCAACATGAAGAGCAAATTTTTTGTTTTTTTTCTGACGTTTCACGCAGTCGTTTTCGCCGCACCGATCTCGCTCCCTGAATCATCTCCCGGCACTTTCGCCTCTGCGCCGCCGGAGCTTACAGGATCGAGCGGGCCGGCCGAACTGATGGAAAAGGTGTCGCCAACTCTCGATGCTTGCCTCAACGCTCCAGTGATTCTAGCCGAACTTGGCGTGAAACTGACCGATGCTCAACGCTCTGAGCTGACCGAGCGCCGCTTTTTGCTGATCCCGATCGAGGCCACGAAGCTCGCAGAATCGCTGCCTGAGACGGAACAGGATAAGGAATGGTCTTTCACGAGCGATGAAATGATTTCCGCTTTTGAGCGCTTAGGTGGCGGAGAGGAGGCAAGCGATCGGAAACCTGAAAACGCCCGTTTCATCAATCCCGACATCGTTCTCCACGCTTGGCATCGTGGTTTCGCGCGTGCTTTGGAGCACATCGAGCAACGTCGCCTGCATGAAATCCTCACTGTTTTCCTCGAAGGTTCTCTGAAAAATACCCGCGAACTCCGCGCCGCCGCTACGGAGGAGGTCGCCCTGCGACTTGCGTGGACGGAAGCCCGCTTCGCCGCGCCATGGGTCCTTCTCGGCCCGCTCGCGCCGCAAGACGTCGAGCCATGGGCGGAGAACAAGCCATCGCCGCCACCACCTTACGCTGAGTCAGTTGCAGAACGACTTACTCTTGCCAGCACTGGCTTGCCGGAAAACGTCGCCGCCGCACTCAAAGCGGAGGTCGATGCGGTGCTTGCCGCGGAAGGGATGTCGTCCTCGCCGCTGTTTGGGAAATATGCGCCCGACAAGCCTGCCGATTACACGCAGTTCAAGCCCCGCTCGCACTACACCAAGAGCGACACGCTCGGCGGCTATTTCCGCGCGATGATGTTCCTCGGACGCAATGGCTACGAGTTCGAAAACAGTGAGGCCTACGGTGACGCAGCTCTCGCCGTTCTCGCCATGGCACGCACCACTGCGGACGGCAAAAAACCGCTCGACTCATGGAAGCAGTTGATGGAAATCACCGGCTTTTTCGCAGGCCAGAGCGATGACGTCACCTACACAGAATTCCGCGCCTGGCTTGCTGAGTGTCTTGGCAGTGACTCGCTTGATCCCGCCACCGCCATTTCTGCTGAAACTGCTGCGAAGCTCGCTGCAAATAAAAGTAAACTTCGCCCGCCGATGATCGTTTCCGCCGCGCATATCGATCAGGTGACCGCGCCCGATTCAGATCCGCCTGCCTTCCGCATCTGCGGCCAGCGTTTCACTTGGGATGCCCGCGTGCTCGACCGTTTTACTCGCGAGGCGCCTTTGGAAATGCCCTCGTTGCCAACCGCGCTCATGATCCCAGCAGCTTTTGGCGATGCCTATGCGGAAAAAATCGTGCGCGAGCAACTTGCCGAAAATCCCACTTACACGAAAAATTTCAACGAGCGCTTGCCCGCCGTCCGCCAAGAGCTTGAGGCAGTGACCGACGAGGGCTGGTTTTCCTCGATGGCGGCGAAGCAACTCCATGTGATTTCCACCCTCGCCAAGCCGCGCGGCGAGACATTTCCGGCGTTCATGAAATCCGAAGCATTTGCCGCGAAAAACTTGGAATCGCAGCTCGGCTCCTACACCCAGCTCAAGCACGATACGGTGCTCTACGCGAAACAAAATTATGCCGAGAGCGGGGAGGGGGGCACCGCTGACAAGTTGCCACCGGTCGCGAAAGGCTTAGTGCAGCCGGATCTCACGTTCTGGCGGGAGATGGAGCGTTTTACCCGCTTCGCCGCAGATGGTTTCGCCCGTCACCAGCTTTTCCCCGATGCGGCGGAAGAGTTTTCGCGCTTTCAGGTCTTTGCCACCCAGATCGCTTCGCTGCGGAAAATTGCCGAGAAACAGGCTGCTGGAGCGGATCTAACAGACCCGGAATGGGAAACCATCCGCACTGTTGATTTTCATGAAATGACCCGCCCGCTTTCTTCTTACGATGAACCCAAAGCTGGCGATGGCATGAACGCGCTCGTGACTGATATTTCAACGGACGCCGTCTCGGGAAATATTTTATTCCAAGCTCTTGGTCGCCCATTCGTGATGCTCGCGCTCATCGGCGGCAAGGATGGCGAGCGCATGGTCGCGGGTCTTGCCTATCGCCATCACGAATTCGCCGCGCCGCTCTCGGAAGGCCGGATGACCAATGAACAATGGCGTGCCCAGATTTATCGCGAGGATCCGAAAATCATCCCGCGTGCTCCGTGGCAAGTGCCGGTCCATTGACCGTGGCGGCGGATTGCCATCTGCCCAGCCAAACACAAACCATGCATCCACTCAAAAACCTCGCCATCCAGGGACTCATCCTGGCCTGGTCATTCGCTGCTGAGCCTTTCCCGCTGCTATTCGAGAACGCCGCGCCTTTCCAACGCGCCGTCGCCATTGTGGAAAAGGAAACCCGCCCGCTCGATGCCAAAATCACGGGCGTGACGGTGCCGCACCATCTGCTCGCGGCAGACATGATCGCGCGCCCCTTGCTGATGGCTTCGGGCGGGAAATACGACCGCATCATTTTAATCACTCCCGATCATTTTCGCCGCTCACCAAAGCCTGCCGCTACGACTCTTCGCTCGTTCCGCACCGTGTGGGGCGAGGTGCCGATCGATGCCGCCGCGGTCCAAGTTTTTTTGGGAAATGAGCATGTGGCGGAGTCCAATCTTTTTTCGCACGAGCATGGAGTGCACGCCATTTTGCCTTTTCTCGCCAAATGGTATCCGGATGTGCCGGTGCTTCCCATCGTCCTTCACGTGCTCTCGACCCCGAAGGATTGGGAAAGCCTTGCGGAAACGCTGCTGCCGTTGGTAACGCCCAATACGTTGCTGATCCAATCCACTGATTTTTCTCACTACCTCAGCCAGCCCGTCGCCGCCGGAAAAGATCAGGAAATGCTCATGGCGTTGTGCTTTGGGAATCCGGCTGCGATCCCGTTTCTTGAACAACCCGAGCACCTCGATTCCAAGGCTGCCCAATGGCTTCAGATGATTCTCCAAAAGCGTTTCCATGGCAATAGCACGCCCATTATCGTCGATAACCGCAATGCTATTCGCTACGGTGGGCGGCCCGACGAACCGCGCACCACTTCCTACGTCACCCAGCTCTATTCGCCCGATTTGATTCCTGCCGCCGCGTTGCCGGGAGAAGCGTTCTTTTTCGGGGGCGATACCCACTTTGGCCGCCATGTCGCCAAGGTCTTTGCCGATCCGGAGCGCGCCGCTGCCATCCGCAAGAAAATCCTCGCCGTCACCGGAAATCGTCCGTTGATCGTCAATCTCGAGGGCGTGATTCTCGACGGCCCGCCTCGCGGTTATCCACATCCCATGCGCATAGGCATGGATGCCGCCCTTGCCATTCCGGAGTTGAAAAAACTTGGAGTCACCGGCGTCAGCCTCGCCAACAATCACGCGCTCGATTACGGCACCAAGGCCCGCGATCGCATGATGAAGATTCTTGCGGAAAATGGCATCGCCGCCCTCGTCGAAGGCACACCAAGCGATTTCGGAGCGTTCCGCGTTGGAGTTGCCAGCGATCTCGCCAACCTTCCCGCGCCTGCGCAGAAACTTCTCACCGTGGATTCTTTCGCCACCTGGAAAAGCCCAGCACCACCGAAACCTCTCGTCGCCTTTTTTCATGCAGGAAATGAATATGCCGATGCTCCCAGCGCGCGCGAACGCCAACTCGCCGGATGGGCTGAAACGCACGTTCTGACACCAAATCACCGCAATCCCATATTTACCTAGCGATAGATTCAAATTATCGTTTCTATTGTAGCCATACATTTGAAAATATTCTTTTTGCAATCGTTGATGATTGTCTCATATTTTGAGCCATCAAGACTCGACACCCCATCCACCTCGAAATCCAACGCCACCGCAAGAATCCCGTCGGCATCTTGCGCACCACTTTCCGCGATCCCGCCGATGGTAAAGTCAAACACCAGCAACACGGTCGCCTCACCGGACTACCGCTCAGCACCCTGCTCAACGTCCAAGCCGCCCTCCGCGACGACGTCCTCCCCAAGGATGACCCCGCCGCTTTCAGAATCCTCTCCTCCAAGGAATACGGAGCCTCCGCCGCCTTGCTTGCCCTCGCCAAAGACATCGGCCTCGACCGCGCCCTCTACTCCAAGCCCTCCCA
>RDZR01000002.1 GCA_004294095.1 Verrucomicrobiota bacterium | reverse complement strand
TTGAAGAACGGCGACCGGAGATCGCCGCCACTTATAACAGGCTTCGGGAAAGTTAGAAGCAGGGTGAGTGGCTTTTGAATCAGGAATGGATGATTCTAGCCGTTTTCATCGTGCTTGATGGTTAGCTCGCGGCCTACGGACTCGCACCATAACTGATAGATGCGAATCACGTTGGCGCGAATGCCGACAACAGGAATTTTGAGAAAACCCTGACGTTTGGCAGATTCGAATAGCTTTCTTTCTTTTTGCGTTAGGCGATGACCGATGCGGCGGTTGCCAATTTTTTTGCGCGTTGGTTGGCCACGGCTCAGTTTCTCGACATCATCTTTGTTTGGCATCCGAGACGAAGAGTTAAGAGGCGCGGTCTGCATATCGATCGAAGCGGTTGGAAAGGATCATAAAGGTCGGTGCCCATAAGCCGACGAAAATTCCAAAGCGTTCGGCATGTGCTTTTGATTCTGCGGTATCTCCTCCTGTTAGATACCAAATTGCAATGGATCCTAAGATGGATGCGAAGCCGAGAACGAAGCAGAGATTGCTTAAACTATTCAAATGGTTTTTTTTCATTAGCCACTGTTTCGCACCGTTCACTTTTCACGCAAGAGTTTAAAATGCTATCTGTTAGATGCGCTGAGGTAATGGCACACTTGCGCGTGATGAATTGTTAGGTGGATGGATTTAGCGTTGGGAAATCGCGTGCGAAGTTGGGCGATTGATTGAGGAAATGAATAGGATTGTGATAGATGATTTTTTCGATTTCCTCATCGGAGTGTTCGCGTTTGCGCATTTCTAGGGCGCATTTCGGCACGGCGAGTGGATCCGAGTGGCCCCAATCGCAAGCGGAATTCATCCAAATACGTTCTTTGCCGTAGAGCTCGACCATATCGATGGCGCGGTTCGGCGAGCATTTGCTATCAGGATAAAGCGTCATGCCTGCCCAGTAGCCTTGATCTAAGACTGAGGCGATGGTGTGTTCTTCAACGTGATCGATGATGACTTTTTCCCGCGCCAATTTCGGGAAATTAGCCAACGCATCGAGCATGAGTCGAGTGCCTTTGCGCTTATCTTCCAAGTGTGGAGTGTGAATCAAAATCGGTAGGTCGTGCAGCAGTGCAAGCTGCACGTGTTCTTCAAAGATCAGTAATTCGTTGCGGGTGTTTTTGTTCAGCCCAATTTCACCAATGCCCAAGACATTGTTTGCTTTCAAAAACTCTGGAATGAGAGACATCACTTCACGGGCAAAAACAGGATCGTCCGCTTCTTTCGGATTGATGCAAAGCCAGCAATAATGGCGCAGGCCAAATTTGAGGGCACGCGCTGGTTCGACGTAGGTCAACTGCCGGAAATAGTCGTAAAAACCCGCGGCGGTTGCACGATCGAAGCCGGCCCAGAAGGCAGGTTCGCAGACGGCCATGCAACCAGACAGCGCGAGCTTGGTATAATCATCCGTGGTGCGGCTGACCATGTGGCCATGAGGCTCGATGAATTTCATGAAATGCGCGGGGTGTGGTTCATCGGTGCGCCAAAGGCTCCTTGAAATGGGGCAGATTCTAACATTTCTTCACTCATATCTGATAGGCCATCCAAGATACGAGCTGCCCGCCCGGGATTTTTTTCTAACAAAATTGGCAAGACGGCTTGCATTGCTTGCAAGCGCTCATCGTCTGGGCCCGAGTGGCGATCAATGCGATCGAGAAATGCCGCGAGCTCGATGAGCTTGTGACGTGCCTCGATAAACTGGAGATCGAGCAATTTTTTTCTCGTGGGCATGGTGACGATTTCGGGCAGGTTAGGAGAAATGAAAATTCAAAATTTTTGAGGATTCAGTTAAGCGCGAGAAATCCATTTTAACCATGCAGGCAAGAGATCTAGCCACGGATAAGCCATCGCGCAGCGGATGATCGCGGATTCATCCTCTCTGTTAGGAAAGCATTTTTGCTCGCGCAGAGTATTAATTTCTTGGCGGATGGCTTGTAGCTCAGAAGGCAAACTGAGAATCGACATGAAAAGCCCAAGTGCTGTCATCGCCGCACCCACGGCAATCACGCCCATGATCGGCATGCGACCGGTGAAGACGATGAGAACCGCCAGCGCCATGCAGAGTGGGGGAATCAGGTTGGTAAAGCGGCGTGCATTTTCCCGGCCCTTACTGGCGCGAGAGCGGTCTTTTTTCCAATCGGTAATCGCTTTGCCATGCAATTCCCGGGCGAACTCGCCAGCTGTGCCTTCAGCGCGGTGCACGGTGCGCGTATCGTCTGCCGGTGGTAGCCATTTTTGTAAATTACAGCGGCAAGGGTGATTGCCCCAAATCGCGAGCACCCGCCGCCCATACCACCAGCGCAATAAAAACGCGGCGATCAAGATCAGCAACGAAGCGAGCAGGATGAGCTTCATAAAAATCGTTTTTTGTTAGAAAAAAGTAAGTCAGTGTTCATGCTCATTTCACGAGTTTATGGGTGGATGTGCGATCATGCAAAGCCGATCTTGCAGAGCACGAGTGAGGCGCTTTGATGTCATAAACCACTCATGGTTTAACAAAAACTGTGAATAAACAGGAAAAGTTTTCATCCGCATTCCTGTGCTTGCCACGCCCTCAGAGATCGGGTTTACCCTGATTTCCAGCACAAACCCAACTGCACAATGAACGAAAAACCACAGTTATCATTTTGGCAAATCTGGAACATGTCATTCGGCTTTTTAGGCATCCAATTTGGCTGGGGCCTACAAATGGCAAACATGTCATCGATTTATTCTTTTCTCGGAGCGAAGGAGGAAAATTTGGCATTGTTATGGATTGCAGCGCCTCTGACTGGTTTGATCGTGCAGCCGATTGTCGGGTATTTGAGTGACCGCACATGGACGGGGCTGGGCCGGCGCAGGCCGTATTTTCTGATAGGTGCCGTCTTGGCCAGTGCGGCATTGGTGATGATGCCGCATTCGTCTGCGCTGTGGATGGCCGTCGGATTGTTATGGATTCTCGACGCATCGATCAACATCACCATGGAGCCATTTCGAGCCTTCGTGGCTGATAAATTGCCGGCCAATCAGCGCCCGACAGGTTTCACGGTGCAGAGTTTATTCATCGGTTTGGGAGCGGTGATTGCCTCGGCATTGCCTTACATTTTGAACCATGGCTTTGGCATTGGCCAGGAAGCCAGTGGGGATTCTAAAATTCCGCTGAATGTGACGATTTCATTCCACGTTGGCGCGGCGGCTTTGTTTTTCGCCGTGCTCTACACGATTCTAACAACTCCCGAGTATCCGCCAGAAAATATGGAGGAGTTCCAAAAAATGAAGAAAGAATCCGCCGGTCTAACAGGATTTCTCAAAGAGCTGCTGCACGGCATTGGATCGATGCCGAAGTTGATGCGCCAACTTGCGTGGGTGCAATTTTTCACTTGGACTGGGCTATTTTGCATGTGGATTTACTGGACACCGGCGATCGCGCGGCAGGTCTTCGGAGGTGATCCAGCCAACAAAGAAGCATGGAAGCTGGTGATGAAAGAAGCAGGCGAGTGGACGGGGATTTGTTTTTCCGTGTATAACTTCGTTTGTTTTATTTTTTCATTCGTATTGCTCGTTTTGGCGCGCTCGATCTCAGCGAAGACGATTCATACCGTGTGCTTGGTGGTGGGTGGGATTGGCTTGATTGGAGCGGCATTCGCGCAAACGCAACAGATTTTGTTAGGATCGATGGTGGCGATGGGTGTGGCATGGGCATCCATTTTATCGATGCCGTATGCGATGCTATCGAGTGCAATACCTGCTCAAAAAATGGGATTTTACATGGGAGTTTTCAATTTTTTCATTGTGCTTCCGCAAGTGTTTGTCTCGTTGGTCATGGGCCAAGTTTTAGAACATGCTCTAGGAGGGAACACGATTCTAGTGATCGTGCTTGGCGGGATTTCCTTATTTATCGCGGCCGCATTTAATCTACGGGTGGGCTATAAAGCGGTGACGTTGGATCTTCTTAAAACACCTAGCGGCGGTCACTAACAGGTGAGTTCTGCTTTTACAATCAAACGACCACTCGCTATGAAGACGATGTCTGCTTTGGGATTCCTTTTCGCTCTCGCCATGTCATCTGCCGTTGCCACTGCCAATTCTCGCCCCGTGATCTATCAGCTAATGGTGCGCACCTTTGGCAACGTCAATGAAACGCGCAAGATCAACGGCACGATCGAGGAAAATGGATGTGGAAAATTTAGCTCCATCAATCCGGCGGCGATAGCGGCGATTCGTCAAATGGGCTTCACGCACGTGTGGCTCACTGGAGTGTTAGAACAAGCGAGCGGCACGAGTTATCCCAACCGCCCGGCGGATGATCCGGATATTTTAAAAGGCATCGCAGGCAGTCCTTATGCGATTAAAGATTACTTTGACGTCTGCCCGGATTACGCGATGAATCCCGATGCGCGGTTAGAAGAATTCAAGGCTCTGTTAGAACGCTGCCGCGATGGCGGATTGCGCGTCGTGATCGATTTTGTGCCAAATCACGTCGCGCGGTCCTATCAGTCTGACGTGCGGCCATCGGCTTCATTTGGTGAGGCTGACGATCGCAGTGTCTTTTTTTCCCGAGAGAACCATTTTTTCTACCTTCAGCCGCAGCATCCGGGTGGTGGGCCGCCGCTCAAATTGCCTAACAGCTCGCAGCCTGGTTGCGATGGAGAATTTTTGTTAGAAAAAGAGTTCGGCAGAGTCACGGGAAATAACGTCATCTCATGGCGGCCATCCATTGGCGATTGGTATGAGACGGTGAAGCTCAATTACGGGCATGACTTCACCACCGGACGCGAGACGGGGCATTTGCCAAAGGCGGGAGCCGACCCTGCATCGGTGCCGAAAACGTGGCGCACGATGGATGAAATTCTCGCTTACTGGCAAGCCATGGGAGTCGATGGCTTCCGGGTGGATATGGCGCACATGGTGCCCATGGAATTTTGGCAATGGTCGATCCAGCGCGCTCGCGAACGCAAGGCCGATGTGCTATTTACCGCGGAAGCTTACGATAACGATCCTGCAAAATTGACTCACCGTCATGTGTTAGATGCACTGTTAGATGCTGGTTTCGATTCCGTTTACGACGACCCAAGCTACGATGTGTTAGAAGGAATTTACGATGCTGGGAAATGGGCCAATGATCTCGATGGCATAACGCACACCGGCAATCGTTTTCACCGCTCGTTGCGCTACGCGGAAAATCATGATGAAGTGCGCCTCGCCAGCCCGAAGGAGTGGGGAGGGCTTGGCATGAAAGTCGGGCGCCCCGTCACAGGCGTATTGTTCGCGCTTGGGCGTGGGCCGCAGATGTTGTATCACGGCCAAGAAGTGGGCGAGCCAGCCGCGGGTCAGGAAGGATTCGGCGGGGATGATGCGCGCACCACGATTTTTGATTACTGGTCGATGCCGGAGTTCACCAAATGGGTCAATGGCGGAAAGTTCGATGGTGGCGGTCTGAGTGAGGAGCAAAAATCACTGCGCGCATGGTATGCAAAATTGATCCGAGCGACGCAAACGCCGCCATTCACAGCCGGTGAATTTTACGGACTCAATCACGCAAATATCGAAAACCCAGCATTCGGCAGAATGACCGGCGAGCAAGCATCTGGCCACTGGATCTACGCATTTTTGAGGCATGATTCTGCGTCCAAGCAATCCGCGATGGTGGTGGCAAATTTTCACGGCACCGAGAGCTTGCGAGGTGTTAGAGTGAAAATTCCAGATGAGGCACTTCGCTGGATGCAGCGGGATCAGCAAGTGACGTGGAGCTTTGCCGATCAACTCAGCACCTCGTGGCGCGGCACCAGTGATTTGGCCACGCTCAAGGCCGATGGCTTGGTGTTGCCGGCCATTGCTCCATGCAGTGTCTTGATTTTAGAAATCGGCAAGTAAGTTTTAGAAATCGGCAAGTAAG
>RDZR01000032.1 GCA_004294095.1 Verrucomicrobiota bacterium | reverse complement strand
CGAGCCGCATCGTCCAATCTAACAAGTTTGGTGATGATTCAATCCAATATCGATGCCCAGGCAATCCACTCAGCGAGAGCTTAAATGCTCCATTTTCATTGCGGAAAAAATCGACAATGCGTGGCTCAATCACGCGCACTCTGACTTCGGCCTGATCCACGCCGCCTTGGCCATTACTCACATGATACTGGAACGAATCATTTCCCACAAATGCCAGCGGTGGGCGATACTGCACCACCTCATTGCTGAAAGAAACTTCAGCCCCTGCCAGGCTAGTTTGGGAAACCGAGGTAATGCTTAAATTCTGACCATCCACATCCGTGTCATTGGCTAACAATACTGCCGCTGCAAATTGGCTAGTCACTCGAGAGTGTGCACTCAGAGCGTCGTCATTGGCCACCGGCGGCGTGTTGGGCGGGAGAATTCGGATGTTGAAAAATTGCGGCTCACTCTGATTAACTCCGCCATCTAACAGCCCGCCATCATCGAGTAGAGTGACTCTTAAGCGCGCACTGCCCACTTGATTGGATGCCGGAATAAATGACAAATTTCCTTCTCTGGTGATGCTTGGCAGTTGCGAAAAGAGCTCAGGGCGATCGCATTCTAACACAAAATGCATCTCCTGAGACGATTCATTCGGGCCTGGATTGATGAAGCTCGCCCAGCTTGCGTAAAATGCAGCCTCGCTATTTTTAGGAACTTGTATGTTTGGCCCAATGACAAAACTTGGCGCTTGATTCGGATTATTGAGAACGGCTGGTAACAACTCGATTTCATCCAGAAACACATTCATCGCAGCAGAACTGGTGGGATGAATCCAAATTTCCTTCGCTCTGCCATACCAATTTGGCTCGCCCGATAAATCGATCACTACATCCTGCCACTCTCCGTTGGCGGGAATTGAAATGGACTTAAAAATAGTGCCGCCGTGATCCATCGTGCAAAACAACAAGCCAGTGTTGTTAGGAATTTCACCATTCAGCGCCACTCGTATTTTCAGGCGCTTGGCCACTGCCGTGTCAATTCCACGGCTGAGTCCACGTCCAGTATTGAGGCCGATCCAGTTGTTATTTTCATTTCTCGTTCTGCCACTCCACACGCCGTTGCGGATGGTAGGCCCAATATAACCAAACGCATAAACGACTTCATTCAAATCATTGAAACGCCATGGCCGGATAAAAATTGGCATCGGCTTGGCCCATGGAGAAACTACTCCATCCGTAGTTTCCGCCCGCACCCGCCACCAATAATGGCCATCCAATTCTGCGGCGCGCGTGTAAACCCAATCATCTCTCACCAGTCCTGCTTCACGGCTGACGATCTCATTGAACTCAAAATCCCGTGCTAGCTCGAACGTCGTCGTCATCAGGCCGCGCCCCGGCTCGACGGCTTTTACCCAGCGAAATAGCGGGTGGTTCGAATGCACGATCGTATCCGTCATGATCATCCGCGGGCACAGCATTTTGGGCGCAAAAGTGAGGCTATCGATCGCAATTTGCCCACCCGCCGTAGTCAGAGGCTCTAACTTCAATCGAGTGATTTCGCCTCGCCAATCCGCATGACCTGCTAGATTGATTTGGTAACGATGCGTCCCGGAACGAATCGGAAAAATGTGACGCGGCCACTCGCTCGAGGGCACATCTCGCACCCGCCAGCTCAGCGCCGCATGGCCATCCATTGATGAATCCATCACCATGCACAATTGATTGAACCGCTGCGAATCAATCGCCGCACGATCTGCGTCCAAGGTGGGATTACTTCTGTCCGTCGATAGATAAAAATGTGCACTCTCACCCGTCGTGCCGATCAATCGCCCATTCAAAATTTGTCCACCTACGATGTTTTGCACTGAGTGCACTTCTGCTAGATCTTGAAAATGCCATGCAGGATTTGCCTCAATGCGGAACCAATCGAGTTCAAAAGCCCCAACGGTTTTGTTAGAAGGTGTTAGATCAATGCCGTGGATCGATTGCCCCGCCCATTTAGGCAAATGACTCATGTGAATCTGATAGATTTGCCATCCGGGTTTTATTTCCAAAGAAACCTGATGCCGTTGGCCATTTTTGAGCGTCCATGCCACCTCGGCATTTTGTGCCTCTTGCCCATCCAATTTCAGGCGAAATGAGATCGCATGAAATGAATCACCATGGATCGCTCGCGTTGCAGATTCATTGAAAAGCAGCGATAATTTCCCCGCTGGATTGGAGAGGCCACCACGCAACATGCCATTGCTCACCGTTGGAGAGACCGAGAAAGTGTGAGATTCAACTTCATCGATGTTGTTCATTGGCCAAATCACATCATTGCTCGTCGGACTCACTTGGTGCGCAGCGAGGCTGCTGAAGCGATCGTTGCGTCGATCAAAAACAAACTGCGTGAGTGCCTGTTCAAACGATGTGCCGCGGATTTGATACTCAGGAAATCCCCACCACAAAAATGGCGCAAGTGCTTTGGCTTCCGAGTTCCAAACCGCGTTCAAAGCCTGCAAGTTGTTGCTAAAATTCGTGGAAAGTGGATTGTATTCAAAAATTCCCCAATTCTTGTCATTCTGGCGCATGGCGGAAAAAATGGTGGTGTCACGTGCCTTAGGGCCATAAGTCGTGATGCCCGTGCCGCCGCCGGTCACAAACGCCGTATCCCAAGGCGTGGCGTGCATTAAATCCAGCGTGGACGTGCTCGCTGGATTGTTAGGAATTTGATGGCTGTATAACATGTCTGGCGACCATCCGACGTCACGGCACCAACCAATTTGAGCCTGCACCATTTGCTGCACTTGGTGCGTGCGGAACCGATGCCACAATTGCCACCAACGTCCATTCGGGGTAGTGATTGAAAAAACCGGATCTCTCGGCGGAGTGACCGCTTGCCAATCGCGAAATGGAAATCCAGTTGCACCTGCAAATGCCGTATTGAAATCCAAAATGGTTAGAAATTGCCCATTTCCCTGATAGCCGCCAGTGCCACTGAGCCACTCACGAAATTCTTGCTGCGACCATTGGCTGTAATCGCAAAAATCCACATTCGCATGCACATTCATACCCACTTCCGATGACATGCTCGCAAAAGATATGAGATCCGGATGCTGCTCACGAAGTGCCCACAACTGCCGCATCGCCGAGCGTGTATTCCGGCTCACGTAATTTCTAACAAGCAACGCGTTGCGCGATAAGCTCAACTGCATTTCTAACTGCGGAGCACTCTCAAAAGTCTCGTCGATAAATGGATTCTGCGGATTACTTTGCCGCCGGATGCGCCCAGAACGATCGACTTGCAGCATCGCACCATTTTGGAATTTTTCCAAAAAGTTATGCAAGTGGTCCTCTGCTTGGTTTGGCGTATCACCCCACGGCATGCCATTGACATGAAATCCAAAGCGCGTGTTCGTTTTGCGAGCGACGTCTAACGAAAAATCAATTTCGCCGATGCGGTGTTCGGAAAATTGCTGCACTTTGCCAGGCGCATAAATGTAGTCAAAATCCTCCCCAAACGTGCTTGTTAGAAAATCGAGACCCGTCGAAACACCGACCTTCAGATGCGCTGGCTCAACGCCGCCATTGAGGCGCAGCATGCGGGATTTGTAATACCCTACATCGTTGGCAGCAAATGAGCTGTCATCCCAAGCACCGATCGGGGAAAGATGAAAGAGCTGCCGCTCAGTCTGATCAAAAGGCTCCGCATGCAATAACGGCACACCTCCTAACAACATCAGTATGATGGCCCATGCGCAAGATCGGTGCTCTCGTGAAATCAACATCTGTTAGTCTGGCAGAATTAAAGCCAGCCGCATGCCAAGCCCGTTGCCTTTTGCCGTAGGGCCTAATTCATTGCGACTCGCCGCACGGCATGTCTGCGCGTAATAGGTGGCTGAGCCACTGCGCCGGACGTGTTGCTGGCTTTCATTGCGGAACCATGGGTCCTCGCCGCCGATCAATTTTTCGGAATAATTGTCTAAGCACCATTCCCAAACATTTCCATGCATGTCATAAAGTCCCCATGCATTGGGCTTGCGCGTCGCCACCGGTTGCGTGCGTCCTTTGGCATTTCCGCCATACCAAGCAATTTCATCTAACAGCGGACAAATCTCAAGCTCGGTGGTGCTGAGCTCTTTGCCGTTGTAAAGGGCTGTGGTGCTTCCCGCGCGGCAGGCATATTCCCACTGCGCTTCGGTGGGCAATGAA
Organism: Verrucomicrobiota bacterium; assembly: GCA_004294095.1. Classification (GTDB taxonomy): domain Bacteria; phylum Verrucomicrobiota; class Verrucomicrobiia; order Verrucomicrobiales; family Akkermansiaceae; genus Luteolibacter. The sequence continues at coordinate 64,486 of RDZR01000032.1, read as the reverse complement.
AATTTCGCGCCTGCGGGAATCGTCGTTATGTCTTTCACGTGCTGTTGCATGGCTTGCGTGAAATCATACGCATCCTGCCAGGTGATTGTTTCAACCGGCAAATTCTCACCACGGAATGCACTTGGATTGCTGCTCTTGACCGCAGACCACTGCTCTTGGGTTAGCTCGGTTTCTGCTAGATAAAATCCTTTCGTGAGAGTCACCTCCACCTGATTTTCATTGGCCACTCTTCCCAACTCATCGGCGGGGCTGCCCATGATAAAATTCCCCGGCGCAATCCAACGCATGCGGATCGTAATTTCACCGGTAAGTGGTATTTCTAACAGCGTTGGACGTTCGATCTCCGCCATAGCCATTGGCGAACATAGAATACCCCCTAGAATAATGGCTCTGGCCGATTGGAAAATAGACATGCGCAGGCTATTTCGCAGGAACTCGGCTGTCTGGGAAGCCCATAACTCGCGGCGTGCGAGACCCTGGCTCTTTGATAATAAAAATCACCGCTCTGGACTCGGGATCGTGCCGCCAGCGCGTTTGCGTGAGTGGATAAAGTTTCTCTTCGCCTTTCATCTGAAAATTTAATAAAACGCCATATTCGCCTAACTGATTCGAAGGTGGATCGAGCAATTTTTTAGTGCCAGGAGCCATTTTCAAAACTTGAGATCCAATTTTCCCAGAAACCAAATTTTCACTCAAATTAAACCACATCATGTGGCCTTTGGCAAATTTCTGCGGGCTTGCATCCACAACCTGCAAACGGATCGGGATGATCTGGTTCTTCGGATCTGGCGAAACTAACAGATAGAAATCTTTAACCTGCTGTCCAATCGCGACCTGTGGCGAGCCCACGGGCAACAGCTTGGCATCAGTAATGGCCCTATCTAACATGAAAATCGTATTCGTCGCCGCAGAAATTTGCACGACCGGAGAGAAGTTCATCCTCGGTAGCTCGACTTCTTGAGATTGCACCCCATCGAATAGCTGCAGGCGCGTTGGCGCGTCAGCTGGTGCTTTGAGAAATATGATACGGCATGTGCGATTGGCGGCAGGTTCTGCCATCATCATGGATGGCAACGTGAGGGTGAGTAAAATGACAAGGAGTCTCATTCGGATGGATCAATCATGTTAGTAAAGCACTTTGGAAATCAAACCTCCGACGGTTGCAGCCAGCGCATCGAGATAATTTCATAGCGTCTGCCAAAAACTTGGTTGGGCAAAGAAACGGGCAACGTGCTGGTCTCAGCATCATCGGCCGGATCCACAAATTCGCGGCTGCGCGTGACCACTGCTTCACAAACAGCGCGGGCAAGAATTTTTCCGTTAGAATCACGCGAGTCTCCATAAGCGCGGATCGTGAATGTGTCATCTCTAGCAGATAGAATCGGCGCAATCGGGCTGAGCACATCGGCTTGGCGTATCCATCCGGGAAGACCATACGCACTATTTCCTTTAGCGGCTTCAGAGTAAAGATAATCATAGCGCTTCTCTCCGGCAGCACGAGTGAGATTCGGGTTTTTCAAAACGCTGTAGGCACGATTGCCACTTTTCTCTAACTCATACAGTGCAGATTGGACCGCACCGGCAAGTGCTAGATTGTCATCCGTGCTTAGCTGGCGATTGACAAATTCTGCTAGAGATAAAAATGGACCACGCTTGCGCACTTGTTTGACGATTTCATTTGCCAAAAAATCGAGCGCAGCATCATCCAATTTTCTGTAGCCAGAGAATTGATTTCCTTCTGGAAGTCCATCGCTCGTGGGGATCGAAGATTCTGGGCTACCTGCGACGCTGAAGCGCGAAAACGCATAATCTTCTGGCGACGATAATTGAACGGATGCGCCCGCAGCATTGGGTTGCATGTAGGGAGTGACTTGCTGGCGAGCATGGCCTAACAATGCACGCCACGCAGCGATGGAAGTTGAGTTCACATTAAACATGCCATCCACTTCCAGCCGCGAGGCAATCGTCTTCCATGCATCCGGTTGATTGACATGTTGATTAAAAATTTGCGTGGCTCCATCGCCACTACTGAGCGTGGCATGCATGTCTTTGGCAATGCTGCGATAAGCACGATTGGGCAAAGGCGCGTTCATCGAAACGAAGTCCGTGAAGACGCCCTGCATATCACGCCCAGCGCTGCCGAAATTTTCCGGATCTGGTGCGATGGATGAGATAAACCAATCATCAAACAATACGTGATTGGTGCAATACGAGTCATCATGCTGGAGATTCGTTTCAACAGTGGTCCCCGGAGCCGCATTCGCCACCGCATTGGATGGAAGTAACGGCGTGGCATCGCTATTTCCAATGATGTTAAAAGCAAACGGCGGCACTGGATTGCCAAAACGCGCATCCCAATGAGTAAGCTCGCCGAGCGATTGCAGCGGGCGTGCGGGAACTTCAGCGACGACGCAGCGTGGCAAGCCGCTATCTGCATTGAATCCGGTGATGATGTAGCCAGTCTGTTGAGCATCATTCGCATTGGGCAAGATACTATCAAACGCAGTGAGCGGCTGAGAACTGAAGTCAAATGGCGAATTCACCGGTTGATTCGATCCCCGATATTTGGCCATGTAGTTGTTGATTCCGTTATTGCGCACACCCATGGATATGAAATTGACCAGCGGGCTGGATTGCACGAACCCTTTGGCTGGAATCTGCGTATTGCTCGCCATCCTCGCGCCAAATAAAGTGGACATAAATGGCTGCGGGCTACTGGCCAACGAACCTAATGGGGTGGACTTTGCTAAGCCCGCAATTTGCTCCCATATCTCGCTAACGTCACTGATCGAGTAACTCATCCGGTAAACCGAAGATGCGATTTTTCCTTCGGCAACGTCCAAATAGATGCCGACCCCACGAGGCACAGTGACGTCGCCAACGGTTTCTCGGAAAACGACATCGAAGCTCGCCTCCACCGTGATTTCTGCATCTGCTTTTGCAAAAATAATCGCGCCATCTTTATCCACGATAGGAAAATAATTGCCACCATTGAGACGCAACCCTTGTTTTAATCTCAAACGATTGGCCTCGTTATTGACTCCATTGTTATTGGTCGCCAACACATCCATCGCTTCCGGGCTAAAAACTTTTGTCGCGCCTGGCCCAAGGTTAAAACTTTCGTCAATACGATACAAGTAAGTCTCAGTTCCCGGAGCTAATGATTTACGATTCCTATCAATTGAGCGATTCCCAGTCAGCGGCATAAACTTATCCATCGGCTTATCGTTGCCAGAGACCTGAAGTTTCATCGCCACTGGAATAGGTTTCGGCACGTTTAAATTGAACGGATTGACTGAGATATTTAAATTGTAGGGATTCCACATGGTGATGATCGGCGTCATCAGCAAGCGGGGTTCATAGCCTTCCTCGGGTGGTTGCCCTTCACCGGTGGCAGGCTTGCTGACGCGGGCAGACCAGTGGGAAAAAAGCCACTGGATTCTGGCAATCACTGGATAAATCCGTTTGCGATGCGTGTAATCATACAATCCGCTAGATTGAGTTGCCGCGTAATCGCTAAATTGCAGCGGAATGCTACCCACCGCCGCACCTGATGGATGCTGGCCTAGCTTGTAAGCCGTTGCGTGATGCATCAAATTTGCCCAACTCGCGATTGCGCCTTGCCTCTCCAGCGCGGTGTTGACCACGTTGCGATAGGCCGACCATGGATAGAGCAAAGACCGGCTCGGTAAGGCATCGCTTGGAGTTGGTTTGTTAGATTGGATGTCTTGCCATGGTCTCACTCGGAACATCGGCAAGCGCGAGGATCCCAGCATTGCCCAGTTTTCCGTGAGTAGAGAGATGTCTTTTCTCCAACCACCCGTCGCCGTATTGGTCAAGAGCCCTCTGGAGACGGCTGATAAATCATGACAAAATTCCTGAGAAACTTTTTGTCCACCCGCATCTGCGATGAAATCAACCTGCTCCAGAAGCGGCGCCCACATGACTTGCTCAGGTTGGTCCAAAAGCGAATTCAATCGAAAAACCGAAGGATCGACCGCCAAGCTCGACTTCGCCCGCGATGCCACCTGCCCGGGACTCGTCGCTTGATTCCGCTCTAACTGCGGAATGCGCGCTTTCTGATTTTCCCCACTCACCCACCACGCATAGGCACCTTTGGAATGCAGCTGGATCGGCAGCAAGTGGATTTGTTTGCTTTGCTGCGCCTGACCATTTCCCACGCTGTGCTCACCTAACAACTCCACCGTATCTCGCCGCTTGGCCGTGTTCGGTGGCTGGCCAATCTGCCCCATCTGATCCGGCGTCTGCGATGCCAACCAGCCTAAAAAACGATCCTGCTTCTCCTGCGCGTAATCCGGTGCCACCGGCCTGCCATCCGTGCCGTGATTTGCTCCCTCCCAGCTTTTCCATGCACCGATGACCATTCCGTGATTTTGATTCAATAAATCAGCTCGCGCTGTAACCCGCGTGTCCAGCCCCGTTTGCTTCTGCAATTGGCCAATCGCCAACATCAATGCCATCCTCGCATTCGCCCGCGCCTGCATCGCATCGGAACTTGCCGAGGATGTCCGCAGGGTGATCGCACTCAGCGATAACATTCCCACCGCGATCACCGTGAGCAAAATCATCAAGCTCAAGGTCACCACCAAGGCAAATCCTCGCTCGACATTTTTTCTCCTTCTTAACAGATAATTGTTAGATTTTCGCGAAACTCCTAAAAAACGCAATACGAAAAAGAAACGATTCCTTTTTCTGAAAGGAAACGATTCATAGTTTGCAATGTATTTCATAAGTAAAGACTACGCGTAAAACTAAAAAATGGCAAGAATGAAGCCACACAAGATGGTAACGAAGGCGCACACGCCGAAAAACCACCGCACCAGCCTATCTGGAAAAAAAGCGATGAAAAAACGACTAATAATCCTGCACTGGGCTGGCCTCGACGATGGCCTGGGGCTCCTTAATCACATCGCCCAAAGCAGCCATTCGTGAACAAGCACCTTGCCATGCGGCATCGGTCCATGGGACGGGTGTTTTAAGTTTCCGCCGCAGCCGGTGCACTCGCTGATGAGCTTCTTCCAAGATCGTGCATGGCAACTCTTCAATCGATTTCGCCACCGCCTCAATGCCTTCAGTTTGGTGGCAAATCAGCGCCAAATCATTGCCCGCCTCAATTGCCAACCGTGCATCCTCGCCGCGCCCGAAGCGCTTCTGAATCGCGGCCATATCCAAATCATCCGGAATCAGCACCTGCCGGTCAAAGCCTAACTGATCTCGCAAAAACCGCCGAATGATGCGAGCCGAGAGCGAGGCCGGTCGTGAGGCATCAATCGCCGGGAAATCCACATGAGCGAGCATAATCGCATCCAACTCCGGCATCAGCGCGGTGTAAGGAATCACATCCTCGCGCAGCAATTCTTCCAGCGTCGCGGAGGAAGAAGGTAAATCATGATGCGGGTCCACCATCGCCCGTCCACCTGCGGGAAAATGTTTGGCACAAGTCACGATTCCACGCTTGCGCGCCCAGCGGTTCCATTGCCCCACATAATCGATCACGCGCTGGGGATTTCGGCTCCAACAACGCCCACCCATCGCATTGGCCGCATTTGGAAAATGATCCAAATCTAACACCGGCGCAAAATTCCAATTCACTCCTAAAAGTAGCAGCAAATCCGTCGTCATTTCTGCGGCATCGGCAATTTTCCCCATATCCGCATGTGCGCCCATCGCCTGCGCCGAAGGAGCACACGCCGCAAATCCGCGGATTCTGGAAACACGCCCGCCTTCTTCATCAATCGCGATTAGCGGCAATTCCTCAGATAAATCACGCAAATCATCCGTGAGCTGCCGCGTTTGCTGCGGATCGATCATGTTGCGGGAAAACAAAATATAGCCCGCAGGTTGCAACTCACGGAAACGCCGCGCCTCCTCCACGGACAACTGCGGCCCGTGAATTCCCAAAATCATCAAAGCACCTTCACTCATTGCTCAAGCATCTATCCACGCTCTCACCAATTTCACGGAGTGCCCGGCGTTTCGCTCACGCCATCCATTTCCCCATCACTTAAACTTCCACCTCCTGCATCGCTATTTTCCTCAAAATCCACCTCACGCACGCGCTTGCGATCTCGCCAATACTCAACCTGCTTGCGCAACAATTCACGCAATTCCTGCCCATCTCTAACAGCCTCTAACAAAACATGTGGATGCGAGCGATCAGACGTTTCTAACTGTAAATTGCTCAACCCAAACAAACGCAAAGTAAACGGCTTCTCCATCGTCGTATCCTTCACTCGATACAACTCCACCTCATCAATCACTTGATTAAATACCCCAATGTAAATTCGCAGTCTTTCAGATGTCAGTTCAAAAACCCGCGAGCGCACCTTGAGGTAATTCCATGCCATCCATAAAATCGGCAGCGGCAGCGCGAGCCATACCAGCGGGAAAAACATGCCACCGACTCCCAGCCCACAGATCAAAAGTAGAGCAAGAACATGCACGCCTAAATTGAGCACCTGTGAAGGACTTCCTTTCCAAAGAATTTCTTGATCCATAAGCCGAGCATGCAGCGAATGGACGCCGACTGCCAGCACTCAATCACACTTTTTTCAGATCTAACTCAATATCTACCTCATAGAAAAGCAAAGAACGACACTCCTGCATCACCGCAAATCTCTTCTTGCTAACACACATATTTTTGGAGCATTTTGATCCATGATTAAATTATTCATCGCATTTTCCGCCCTCGCGCTCTCTTTAGTGCCTGTTCTTGCCAAAGACGCCTCCGGCTCAAAAGACCATCCAGATTTCAAGCGCATTACCGGCTCGGAAATCATCTGGTATGAGAAATCTAAATTCGACGAACTATTCATCGCGCTCGAAAAGGTCGAGTTTGATTACAACGCTGGATCGCTAAAAGCTAGCAAGCAGGAAAGAGCGGAGGGCGCGCTTACAACCCTCTATTATAAACTCCCCGAGGGGGCCACCACTCTGGAAGCCGTCCGCCAATATCAAGCTGAACTCAAATCCGCAGGCTACGAAACTCTCTTCAGCGCCGAAAACGATACGCTTGATGACGGCTTTGGGCGCTTCGTCGAAAGGACTTTTCCTCGCGCTAAAAAGACCGACCAACTCCAATATCTGCACGAATTCAACAAGGAAGATCAACGCTACGCAGCCATCAAAGGCAAAGGTAAAGCGGGCAACGATATATTCGTTTCCATTTACGCATTTCGCTTGGATGATGTCACCACTGGTTTCGCTAAGCTCGTCGAAGACCATCAACTCGACAAAGGTCAGATCGTTGTTCGCGTGGACATCCTCGAAACTCAAGCCATGGAAAGCCGGATGGAAGTCGTAAAATCCGAGGAAATCACCAGCTCGATCGACGCGACAGGCCGCATCGCGATCTACGGCATCTATTTCGATACCGACAAAGCTGAAATCAAACCCGAGTCCACAGAGTCCTTGGCCGAAATGGCCAAAGCCATTACCTCCGGATCAGGCACCTATCTCATCGTTGGCCATACCGATAATCAGGGCGATCTGAGCTACAACCAATCGCTCTCCCTCAAGCGCGCTACAGCAGTCACCGCCGCTCTGATTGAGCAACACAAAATCCCCACAGCCAAAGTCATCCCCGTAGGCGTTGGCATGGCAGCACCACTCGCTCCAAACGCAGATGAATCCGGCCGAGCTAAAAATCGCCGCGTCGAAATCGTCAAAATGTGATCATTTTTCAATCGCGAAGCAACGCGGTTTCACCGCTGCTTGGACCAAGAATCTTTCAGCGGCAGCGTGCGATTCAGGACGCAGTGCTTACCACTAGCATGATCGATGGAATCAGTGATGAAATAGCCGATGCGATCGAGTTGGCAGGAAAATTCTGGCGGGCAATCCGCGAGCGAGGGCTCGACTTTGGCGGTGATGATTTGCATCGAGCATGGATTCAATGCTTGGATGAAGCCGCCCTCCGCCGCGTCCGGATCCTCCACGGAAAATAGCCGATCGATCAGGCGAATTTCCGCATCGATGGCCGTCGCGGCATCGGCCCAATGGATGGCAGCGCGGCACTCGATGCCAGCGGGAGCATCTTGGCCGACGGTGCCGGGTAAAATTTCCGCGAAGACGTGGTCCACCAGCCCATCGGCATTGGTCTCGTAACGAGTGCAGCGAATGATGTGCCCACCTTTGAGTCGCACGCAGCGATCCGGGCCGAGGCGGAAAAATTTCTTCTCCGGAACAGCCATGAAATCGTCTTGCTCGATCCAGATCTGCGAAGAAATAGGCACCTCGCGCGTGCCCATTTCCGGCACTTGCGGATGGTTGGGCAAGGTGGCGTGCGAAAGTGGCTCCGCATGCCAATTTTCCAAAGTCACACGCAGCGGGCTGAGCACCCCCATGCGCCTCGGTGCGCTGCGGTTGAGGACATCGCGCACATCGTATTCGAGCAAGGCAACATCCGTGGTGCCGTTGAATTTCGTGATGCCAATGCGTTTGCAGAAGTGACGAATCGCCTCCGCCGGAAAGCCGCGGCGGCGCAGGCCGGAAATCGTTGGCAGGCGTGGATCATTCCAACCGCTGACGAACGCAGCTTGCACCAATTCTAACAGCTTGCGCTTACTCATCACCGTGTAGGTGAGATTGAGCCGCGCAAATTCGATCTGGCGAGGTTTTGAAGGCACCGGACAATTCGCAATCACCCAATCGTAAAGTGGGCGGTGATTTTCAAATTCCAAAGTGCACAATGAGTGGGTCACGTGCTCCACCGCATCTTCTAACGGATGGGCGTAATCATACATCGGATAGATGCACCAGCGCCCGCCGGTATTGTGATGCTCTGCATGCATGATGCGGTAAAGAACCGGATCGCGCAAATTCATGTTAGACGATGCGAGATCGATGCGTGCTCGTAAAACACATTCTCCCTCGCGGTATTCGCCTGCACGCATGCGCGAAAATTCTGTTAGATTCTCCTCCACGCTACGCGAGCGGCCGGGGGAATCAGTGCCGGGCGTGACTAAATTTCCGCGCAGCACCCGCATTTCCTCAGACGATAATTTTTCCACATAAGCCAAGCCATTGCGGATCAAGTGGACGGCGCAATCGTAGAAAAAATCGAAGTAGTCGCTTGCGAAATAGAGGTGTTCTTGCCAATCGAAACCGAGCCATTGGACGTCGGCTTTGATGCTTTCCACATACTCGGATTCTTCTTTTTCGGGATTGGTATCGTCGAACCGTAAATGGCAACGGGCAGCGACGTTTGATAATTCTTGGGCGATGCCGAAGTTGAGGCAAATCGACTTCGCATGGCCGATGTGCAGATATCCGTTAGGCTCTGGAGGGAAACGGGTGATCACCGACGAGTGCTTTCCGGTGGCGAGATCATCAGCGATGATTTCTCGGATGAAATCGAGCTTGGCTGGGGAATTGTCAGACATGAATGCGGGCGAAAAAACGATGAAAGATGATGGAATGCGGCAGTTGTTATTTTGCCAACTCGGCCAGCAACGCTTGATTGAGACGGATGCCTGCCTCGAAATTTTCCACAGGGAAATTTTCGTTAGGCGCGTGAATTTGTGCATCTGATAGAGCAAGGCCTAACAGCAAACTATCAGCGCCAAGGATATCGTGAAATGTCTGCACAATCGGAATGCTGCCACCCTCGCGAATGAGAACCGGCTCAGCCTGAAATGAGGTGCGAAGTGCTTGTTGAGCCGCGATTCCGAACGGAGAATGCGGATCTGTTAGATACGGCTTGCCATCGTGCCCGGCGATGAATTCCAGCTCGACGCCCGGTGGGCAGTGCCACTCGAGATGATTTTGCACTTTGGCTAAAATTTCTTTAGGCGATTGATCAGGCACAAGGCGGAATGAAAGTTTCACGCGCGCTTCTGCTGGCAGCACTGTTTTGGAGCCTTCACCTTGATAGCCGCTGGTGAGGCCATTGACTTCCGCCGTTGGGCGTGCCCACGTGCGTTCGGAGGATGAGTATCCCGGCTCGCCGAACAAGCCGTGAGAACCAGTCACGGCAAGAAAATCTGCATCACTCACGCCGGGAATATGTTGCCACATTTCTCGCTCCCACAAAGCAAGGTCCCGCACGTGATCATAAAATCCATCAATCGCGACACGGCCATCCAACGCATGCAAACTTGCCACGAGGCGTGCCATTGCCGAGGCAGGATTGGCCACCGCGCCGCCGAATAAACCGGAATGAAGATCGCGCTTCGGCCCCCGTAGAACCACTTCACAACACGTAATGCCACGCAACCCGTAGCCGAGAGTTGGCACGCCTGGCGCGACCATGCCGGTGTCTGAAATCGCCACCACATCGCAGCGTAAATCATCATAATGGTGCAGCAAAAATGGCGCAAGATGCGGGCTGCCAATTTCCTCCTCACCTTCAAATAAAAACGTGAGATTCACAGGCAACTCGCCCACTTCGCGCAGTGTTTTTTCCACCCCGAGCACATGTGCCAGCATCTGGCCTTTATTATCCGTTGCTCCTCTGGCCCAAATTTTTCCATCGTGGATGACTGGCTCAAAAGGATCACTATTCCAGAGTTCTAATGGATCGACTGGCTGCACATCATAGTGGCCGTAAATCATCACCGTGCGGCGGCCCGCCACGTGCGTATTTTTTGCCACCACCACCGGATGCTTTGGCGTTTCGTGCAAATCGACTGTTAGATTCATCTTCCGGAGTTGATTCACCAACCATTCAGCACAAGCACGGACATCGCCGGAGTGCGCCGAGTCCGTCGAGACACTCGGGAAGCGCAAAAACTCAAAAAGTGTATTCAGTTCAGCAGTCACGCATCGATTCTGTATAGCTGCTTGACCTCATCGCAAGGCCAATTCCAGCCCAAGATGCAGAACATGCCTCAAGTCAATTTTTTTAACCTAAACGCCACAGCTAAAATCTCGAAATCCGGCACGATGACCTTTTCTGAGCTGATGCTGGCAAGCCAAAGTGCGCTGCAGATTTCGAGCAACTTCCTGAAATTGGCGAAAAAGCTCATGCACCATGCCCGACGGTCCGCCTCGGACACACGGGCGGAGCAAGTTACCCAAACTTCTTGCGTCATCACTTAAGCCATCGACGAGAATTGCCTAATTGTCCGAGCCACTACCACTCATTGGTTTCTGGGTTCCAAGTGGCCATTCGGCGTTGGATTTCCTCGGGTGTGACATCTTCGACATGGGTGCAGACGGCCCAGCGGAAGCCGAAAGGATCGTGGACCATTGCGCTGCGCTCGCCCCACGGGTAAGTGGTGGGCGGGCGCAACAGCTTGGCTCCCGCTGCGACGGCTTGGGCGGTGAGTGCGTCGCAGTCTGGCACGTAAAGATTAAGACTCAGTGGGCAGCCACCGACGGTTTCTGGGCCGAGCGCGCCCCATTCGGGATCCTCGTCGCAGAACATGACGATGGAGTCGCCAATTTGGAATTCGCCGTGCATTACGCCGCCTTTTGCATTTGGCATGCGGAAGCGCTCGAACGCATTGAATGCTTGCTGATAAAATGCCAGTGCCTCATTGGCACCGCGCAGGTTCAGCGAGGGAGTGAGTGTGTGATAGCCTTCTGGTATTCCTGATGTTGCCATGAAAATTTTCTAGATCATTGCTTCTCAGTAGTCAAATAAATCGCAGTTCGCTAAACCGACGAAATGAACTCAAGCCTTGGGTTTCAGATGCCAGCTAGAACTCAGCAGGTGAAATCCCGCCACCTCGGCCCGCTTGACGATGGAATTTTGTTCATCCCCGAATTGCTGCTCAGCAATTTTGGGGGCGGCTGCGGGTGGGACTGTGGACTTAAATAAAATAAAAAACGGAACCGCGATCGCTCGCAGCGAAATGGCCCAGGGCGCCAGCCTTGCTGAACGCGAGAATTCATTTTTTGCACATGCTCATTCAGTAGGCGCTCATCATTTGTGCCGCACGAGCACGATGCTGTTTCGGAATCAGTGAGTGAGAAATCAGGTGACTGAGTGTAAAGACCCATGAGAGAAATTATCGCAATGCAAGATTGCTAGTGGAGAATCGCTTTGCATGATATCAGGGAATTTAGCATGGCTTCTGCTCATTTTTTCTTATGCATTCCCAATTGATTGAATGGTTCCAAGTGATTTTCCGATTTGTGCACGTCATTGCCGGGATCATGTGGATTGGGAATTCGCTGCTTTTCACATGGATGGAGCTCAATATGATCAAGAAAGATCAGGATAAAGACTTGCTGGGAGAGCTGGACATGCTGCACGGCGGAGGGGTCTTTCATTTGGAAAAACGTGTGATGCATGCCGATGCGATTCCTGAGAGGCTTCACTGGTTCAAATGGCAATCTTACACCACGTGGATTACCGGCGCGCTTCTGTTAGCAGCGTTGTTTTATGTGAATGGATCGAGCCTGCTCGATAGCACGCGGACTGATCTAACAGCAAGATGGGCCGTCGTTTTGAGTGTGGCGGGCATCGTCGGCGGATGGGTGATTTATGATCTTATCTGGCGATCGCCTTTGGGAAAAAATATGCTGTTAGGGATCATCGCTTCGTTCGCATTTTTGATCGCGGCGGCGATTGCCTTCGGCATGATTTTTAATGGCCGTGCCTTGTTTTTACAAATTGGAGCGATGATGGGGACGTTCATGTCGGCCAACGTTTTTTTTCACATTATCAAAAATCAGCATCGATTCATGCGCACGCTGAAAGAGGGTGGAAATCATGATTTGCAATTAGCAAAAAATGCAAAGTCGCGTTCTTTGCATAACCACTACATGACGTTTCCCGTGATTTTTCTGATGTTGAGTGCGCATTTTCCTGCACTGCATGCTGCGGAAAATAAAGTGCCGATATTGATGGTTTTGATCATCGCATTGATGGCGATTAAGCACTTGATGAATACGCGCTATTATTTTCGTTTTTGGTTGGTGAGTTGCGTGGGTGTTTTTCTGTTAGGTTCTGGATTGATTGCATTTTTTCTCAATCCGCCACGCTCGATGCAGGCGGAAGCGAGTGCCCAAGTGGACCCTCAAATCGCTGCGGGGAAACAAGTGTTTCTTGCGCAGGGTTGCGCGGCTTGCCATATGCAAGGCTCGGCGCAAATTGCTCCTGAGTTGGATGGAATTTGGGGATCGACACAAAAGTTAATCGATGGTTCTTCCGTCGTCGTCGATGAAGCGTATGTGATCGATTCCATTCTCAAGCCGCATTCACAGATTGTGCATGGCTACGCGGCGGCGATGCCTAGTTACGAAGGCCGACTTTCTGACGAGCAATTGCAGCAGATCATCGCTTATCTGAAATCTATCACAAAATAATATTCGGCGAATCTCAACGGAGTTGGCCTGCTTCTCTCAGTTTATGAAAAACTTGGATCGCCGCATATGCATCATTGGCCGCGTAGGTGAGTTGTCTTTCGGATAAATCTCTAACAGACCAATTCGAGGTGCTCGTGCTTTTTGATTTTTGAAATTGCTTTTTCAACAAAATGGCAATCGCCGATTTCACACCAATGCAGTGTGGATAACCAAGTGATTTGAAGCTCCTGCTGATATCGATCATGCCAAGTGGCTCGACTTTGAATTTTCGCCTGATGTGAGCCATATCGCTCTTCAGATCAAAGCCGATTTTATGGATCTCCGCATTGCCGAGCAATGAACGAATCACCTCGATGCATGCTTCGTCGTGCGTTTGAAAAATGTAGGCGCGTTGCAAAGTGGAGAACTGCAAAACATGAGGTCCATCGGACGTTTGTCCTTTGGTGAATATGGGGCGGGACTCGGTGTCAAAGCCAATCCATTTTGCTTCGGTGAGATCAAGCAGCGCTTGCTTAGCTTCGATGTGATTTTTCGGTTGGATGATTTTGTTGGGGGGTAATCCCTCAAATGCGGGTAATCGGCCGATGTCACTTTGAGTAAGCAGCAGCCGTTTATCTTCCATAAATGGAACCCCATCATCGAATGAATTGAATAGCAAGTTAGATCGGAAAATAGTTAGATTTGAGCTGATAGAAGGTCTGCCGCCATCGCGTGGTTTGGATCATGTTTGAGCACTTTGAGCAGCAAAGCTCGGGCTTTTTTGTATTGGCCTAATCCGCGCCTTGCTTGTGCTTCAAGAAACATCGCTGTTAGATTCTGGCGATGTTGAAGATCTTCATCAAACAACAACATGGTGGGAAGTGAGGTGGCAAAGTAGTCGATTTTCGCCTCAGTTTTTGCCAATTGTTTAGCGAAGCGAAGAAGTGATTTCAGTAAAGATTTTGCATCATCGGAATGCCCGAGCCGTTGCAATGCCAGCGCAGAAAAATACGACATTTCAGAATGCTCGCGCACGCTCATGAGTTGGAAGTCACCACGAGTCGATGCTGCATAATGCCAAAAATCACGAGCCTCATCTGTGCGGCCAGCAGCGTGAAGAGCATCGCCGAGTGCGAGGTGGATGTCGCTTTGATTGGCAAGCAGATGCTTCGCTTCGCCTAAGTTGAGCGGTGGTTGGAGCGCGGCGCGAAAATGATTTTCAGCCGCAACAAAATCAGCCTCAAACATTTTTTGTGAACCTAACAACAAGTGTGCTCTCACAAATTGCCCGAGTGGTCCGCCTTCGCCACCTTCCCATGGTTGGAAGTTGCGATTTTGAATCAAATCAAGCGCCTTATCTGGCATTTGAGATTGATTGTAGAGGCAGCAAAGTTCGATGCAGAGATCGTCTCGTAGATGGATCAGTTCTGGGTGAGATTGGAGGGTTTCGAGGCGTTCTGATGGAGTAATGCCGAGTCGTTTCGCAAGCTGGTCTGCTTCGTAAAGCAAGCGCGCATCTTCTGGCGATGCGAGCCTCGCGTTCTGATAGGCAGCGAGAGCTTTCCTTGGTTTCTGAGAAATATTGAAATAAGCGATGCCGAGGCATCTCCAAACTACAGCATGCCCTGGTCGCAAATTCACCGCGTTCTCCCAGTGGTAAATCGCCTCGCGATGGCGACGGCGATCGTAGAGCCAATGACCCAGCGCGGTGTGTGCATTGACGTCATCGGGATGATAGCTCAGTGCACATTCTAAAATGCATTGCTCCTCCAAGCGCGATGGAAAATAAAGGCTACCATCCGCCACACTCGCAAGAGAGAATGCGCTGGCAGCAGCTTCGTGATTTTCTAACTGATGCTGGATCCATCCTTGCAAATAAAGGAGAGACGGCTGCATGCCGCGCTGCGGATGAAGCGGTGAAAGAGAAATCAGATAGAGCGCTTCCTGATAGAATCCGCTACGCGAAAAATCCAGAGCAAGATCGATGCACACTTCAGCATCCGCGATGAATGGCTCACCTGCTAGATGGCGCGCCCAGTGATCTAACGGATCGAGTTCCAGTGTTTCGCGCACGAGCATGCTAGAATTTTGCCTAAGCTTCTGCAGGATCATCGCCTTGAGGTTGCGTGCGCGTAGGTTATCCGTTCCAAGGCGCAGAGATGCATCGATGTGTTCGAGTGCTTGGGAAAAATCCCCCATGAGACAATCCATTTCTGCAAGTGCGTGATGGCTAGCGGCAGACCATGCTTGATCCCATGTCGCCTTATAAAATGCGGCGTAGGCCTGCTTGTTATCATCGCGCAGACGCAAGCATCTTCCTAACTGATAGAATGCTTGTCCATCTGCCGGATTCGGATTGCGCAGCGTGAGGCGTTGAATCGAACGGCGCAGATAATTTTCTGCTAGATCAAGTTCTCCGCGCCGCAGGTGCCAACGCCCGAGTGCCATATTGCAGCGAGAATCGAGCGGATCACGGCGCAGTGCTTCTTGCCAATACTTCGCAGGGCAACGGGTGGCGTGGCGATATTGTTCCAAGTGCAAGCCGGTGATGTAAAGCTCGTCAAGGCTCCGAATTTTTTGTGGAGTAGGCGGTTCGCTTGCAGTGAGTTTTGCAATTTCTTCATCGCTCATTGCGTTGCCAACGGCTGGTTGGTAATCTGCTAGAGTGCTGCCATTGGCTAGAATCACGCGGACTCGGAGTTCATTTCGATGGCAAGCATTTCCGGCACGGACATTCCAAGTTAACGGGTGAGCAGGGGATAGGTCATGATGGGTGGCTTCTATCAGATCGCTACCGTTAGAAAGCTCGATGCGCACTGCTGAATGTGCCGCCGTGCTGGCCACACCCACTTTCGCAAGACCATCATCGAGCATGAGCGAAATCGCCACTTCGCGATCTGCATGGTGTGCTGGACCGATGGCGCGAATCGGATACCAATATTGCCGCCACGATTTGGTTTCGCCGGGTTGTAGGTAAGAAAAATCCGGTTGATTGTCCGTATAAACACCCGCCATCAACTCGATGTAAGGACGGAATTCTCCAAGCTCATCCGCATCTGTTAGATTGCGATCCCACGCATAACCAAAAGCGTCATTACCCCACGTCCATTGTTTTTTCCCAGGGGCGATGTGGTGATTGGCGACGTGAACGATGCCAGCCTGTTCGCGAAAATCATAACCGCCGAAAAAATTTTGTTGCGAGCCCATGCACATGTAGGAGGTGGGCACGGGGATATTCGCATACCATGAGAGATCATTCGCGGCAGGGAATTTTTCTGTTAGATTCGCGCGTTTTGCATAATCCACGCCGTAGTAGCTCCCCGAGCAGAGTGGGAAAGTGCTGGTTGCACGCTTGGCATGATCCGCCACATGGCTGGCATCTTCCGGGAAAAATGATTGATATTGGTCATGCACGCGGGTTGCCACATTGGCCCACCATAAAAAGGTCTGCACGTCTTCGGTGCGATTATAAACGCGGCCTTTGAGTTCTAAGTAGGACTTTCCAGGATGCAAACAAACTCCGTGCATGCCTTTCATACGAGCCATCGGATCGTGCTCGCTGAGCCATACGGTGATCGAGCCAGCTTCTGTGTTTTGTATCCAGACATCGGCCGGCATGAAGGTGGATGGGCGATGGTGCTGAGGCCAGTTGAACTCGATGCCGCCACTGATCCATGGCCCGGCGAGGCCCACGAGTGCAGGCTTAATTACTGGCTGATAGTAGATGACATCATAGCCATTTGTTTTATCCACCATGCGGTGAATGCGCCCACCAAGTGCGGGGATGATGGTGACTTCGAGAAACTCATTTTCAATGATCAGCACTTCCCACGCTTGATCGATTGGTTGCTCAGCAATGCGATCATAAAATGGCAGCGGATAGACTTTCCCGCTCGATCCTTGATAGACGCGTTTTTCCAAAAACATCGGGTTCGGATCTGGCGCGGCGGGCTGGTAGGTGGGGAAAATTTGATTTTCCCAGCGGGTGGTGACTTGGCTCATGATGCGGATAATTGGCTGGCCGTTGACTATGGCACATCCACAACGTGCTCAAGTGCAAATCTGAATCGACGGTTTTTCCCATCCAACCGAGGGGCTAACGAACATCAAAAGACGGGCCTAACAGAAGAACGCGGTCATTTGAAAATTGATCGATGCGGGTGACTATTTTAAGCATCTGCCCGATGACTTCCTGAGGCAGAATCATGCTTGCTGGATGTGCTCCAAGCCATGATTTAAGCTTCAAGTGTGCTGGGCGATCTGTGCCTGCGCGGATCAACTCATCATCATCATCTGCATCGGGTTTGGTAAATAATCCTTCAAGGCCGCTCATCGGTGGCGGGCAGAGGCGCACGATGGGTTCTTTCATGCCTGTTTTATTTTTAAGGTAGGCGATGGCGGTATCCAACCCGCCAATTTCATCGACGAGGCCCACTTCGAGTGCGTCTTCACCGGTAAAAACGCGCCCGCCAGCAATGGATTCCAACTCCTTTTTGAGCGCCTTGCCGCGGCCGTCGATGATGCGTTGTTTGAATGTTTGATAAACTGCTTGCATCGATTCTCTGACGGCGGCGGCTTCCTCGGTGGAGAAACTTTCAAACGGGCTCATGATGGCTGCAAATTTTCCGCGTTGCGTGCGGTGGGTGGTGATGCCAATTTTTTCCATCGCGTCTTTGATGACAAATTTGATGCCGATCACTCCAATCGAGCCAGTGATGGTGCTCGCCTCGGCGAAGATGCGGTTGGCAGCACTAGAAATATAGTATCCACCGCTGGCGGCGACTCCACCCATCGAGACGACGAATGGTTTTTTCGTGGCATTCCATTCATCGGTCGCTTCCCACAAGACTTCACTGGCGAGGGCGGATCCGCCCGGAGAATTGACTCGGAGGATGAGACCTTTGGCGCGTGGGTCCTTGGCCAACTCAAGAATTTCCGTGCGCACCGGGGCGATCGATTCGTCGCTGATGTCACCTTCCATGGCGACGACGGCGATGAAGTCTTCTTTGCCTCGGGATTTGGATGAATCGGAGAAAGCGAGTTTCATCAAATCCAGCAGGCTATTGATTTCCGGGCCATCGAGCGAGGCGAGCTTATATTCGTGATCAAAATGGGTCTCGTCGCCGTAGTGTTCGTGAAGTTCGGCAACGAAATCGGTGCGGTATTGCAGCTTATCGGCCAGTTTTGCATCGACGGCGTCCTTGGGCGAGAGCCAGCCGCGGTCCATCAGTTTTTTTAAATCATCGATGCTGATTTTCCGACCGGTGGCGATGTCACTGAGCCATTGCTGGATGAACGAATCGGCGAGGGATTCCTCTTGCTGGCGAGCAAAATCGCTGGGACCACTTTGATAAAAATGCTCTCCGAGGCTTTTGTAATCTCCAATATGGATCACTTCCGCGCGGATGCCGAGGTGATCGAGCATGCCTTTGAAATAGAGAGACTCGATGAGGAGTCCGTTGAAATCCGAATCCGCTTCTGGCATCAAGGCAAAATGATTGGCGGCGCTGCCCAGCAGAGCGATGCCATTAGAGAGCGTTTCTGAATAAAGCCAAACGTCCTTTTCTTTCTCGCGCAGAGCGATCAGCAAGCGCCGTATTTCTTGGATTTGACTAAAATCCACGGAAGCATCGCCCAAATCAAGCACCACGCCTTTGAGATTCGGATCTTTTGCCGCTGCTTGAAGGCTGAGTGACAGTTCCGTCATCGTCAGCGGCCGCGATCCCGCCATGCCCAGATCGGCGAATGATTCCTCAGCGATGCCAGTTTCCGAAAGGATGCCTTCGAGGTCGTAAATCGCCACTGTTGGAGAATCTTCTGCCAATGCTGGAATGGCCAGCCCGATGATGACTGAAAAAATGGCGGCACTCAATCGAGAAAATGCACTTTGCATGCCTTTTACTACGCGCCGGAGAAGAATCCTGCAACCCTAGGACGAAAAATTTTGTGGGAATAGGAAGTTCTGCTGTGGATGGTGAATTTTTGTCTAAATTTAAGATTCAATAAAGTCGTTCCTCATCAGCATTCTCAACGATTTACATCGCACGGAGAACTCGCGCATGACTTATTTTGCATTCTTTTCGCACAGCGCACATTTTTGAGAAAGTTTGCAAAAGACCACTTGACGTATTTACATTTGCAATCCAAGTTTTCCTTATCACAAGCATTCGCGCCCAATCGGAGCTTTTAAAAACCCTTTGAACCCCAAGAAATTTATGAAGACGAAACCCTCTAGAGGTATCACATTGCAGCAGAAGCCTCATTTTCGGACAAAATCTGCCAGCAAGCAGCCTAAAGGCTTTGCGCTCATTGTCACCTTGACATTGATGATTTTGCTGACGGTGATCGCGGTAGGTCTCCTTTCACTTTCATCCATCACCTTGCGCACCTCCTCTCAGAGCCAATCTTTGGCTGAGGCGCGTGCGAATGCAAGGCTGGCCGTGATGCTGGCACTCTCTGCTCTTCAATCAGAAGCAGGCGATGATCGCCGGATTACAGCGGATGCGGGCATCTTGGATTCCAATACTGCCCCCAAGGCAATTGGCGAAGAAATCAATGCTCAGTATGCCGTGGCAGGTGTTTGGGATTCTTGGTCGCCCGAAGTGGGAAAGAGTCCGATGAATAAAACGGTCGAGGATTATGCGACGGAAAAAAATAATAGATTCCGCCGCTGGTTGGTTTCTACAAAAAATCCTAATGATGCGAAAAATTCGAACTGGTATCGCACACCCGTGCCGAATGCCGTTCAATCAGGAGCGGGAGTTAAAGATAACTGGCCACAGCTATTTACCAGCAAACGGAATGGCCAGGCAAGTGGCCAACCGACCAATCATTTTGCAATCAATGCTGAACCGATCCATCTTACGGATAAAGCAAATGTCATTCAAGGACGTCTTGCTTATGCCGTGATTCAAGAAAATACCAAGGCGAAAATCAATATTGGTGGACCCGATCAGTTGACACATCCTAACGATGTATTGATGGCTCAACCTCGCCCCAGCCTAGCGAATACCCCGGGAATGAAGCAACCTAACGCAGGTTTCAATCTAATGGCGAGTCGAGTGCTTTCACTAAGCCAACTTAGAATTGAAGATCCTGTGATTGAAGCATTCCGTGGAGATCAGTCATTCCCCCAAGATCCGAACATCTATCGCTATGATTTAACCACGGATTCGCGTGGATTGCTTACCGACGTTGTCAACGGTGGCTTGAAAGTAGATCTCAGCCTTGCTTTTGAGATGCCGAGCAGCCAGTTTGCACAAGATGTATGGAACGATTTTGATAACCCATTTCGCAGTAGTGATAACCCAAGCTATCAAGGCCAGGTTCCTTTATATACTCCTATGGCTGAGGATGGGAATACTACCGTGTCAGTTCTCTATTCACGTCAGCCGCGAGATGTTAATTTCCCTGGCTCAGCAGCAGCGACATTCGATACTCTTCGTAGCCACTATCGCTCTGCGTTCCATTTATATGGTGGTGACGGATCACCGACAGCATTTACTCGACTCGGCGTTCATCCTGCGGTTTCAGAAGGTTATAACGATCTGAAGGCTGGTCCCGGCAATGCGAATAGACCTTTGCAGCCTGTTCTCGACCGATTAGTGATGACTATGAGCGTACAAATTAACGCAGACGGCAAATTTTGCTTAGTCATCAATCCAGTCGTTGTCATTTGGAATCCTTACAATGTCGCCGTTGAATCTCCTGGTCTTGTGGTTTATCCTCTGCTAGATTTTCCCTTTGGACATGAAGGTTGGGCCATCGTTCGAAAAGGGACAGGAGAATCAGGTGTCGCCGGAAGGAATAAAACCTTCAGACCTGGGGGAGGTACACTTACTCATTTTTTTAACGCCAAGCCAGGCATGATTGAAGGTCGTTCTGACTGGCCTTACTTTTATTTATATCTATCGAGTAATGGGAATAAAAGTAATCCAGCGCCTATTCGCCTAGCTCCTGGTGAGCTAAAAGCATTCCAGCTAAGAAGTCCTGGACTGCAGGCTTTTCAGAGGATACCTAGTATTCTAGAGAGAACATTCGATATGATACCAATCGCAGATTCGTCGGACTTGAGATTTAATTCAGGCATTGCGGTCAAAATGCACTTGGCTGACTCTATTACTGGAGTAGATGGGTTTGACGGCACTGCGGCGCATCAAGGTGGTCCATATATATTTAAAGAGCTAGATACATTTTCAGGCGCAATTCGCTATAGTGCTGGCAAATTTGAAAGTTTTATTGTGATGGAAGATGGACGTAATTTTAGTTTTTCAGATCCTGTTAACCGTAATAGAAATGTAATTTCAGAGATGCATTTTTCATCACCACGAGATAAAGAATGGGGCCAAGGTCGCACGCAGCCTTCTACAAAGGGCGGAATTGATTCTAGTAGCGCTGTGCGTTTATCTACAACTGAGTCTATTCCACTGGCCAAAATCACCTATTATCGCCGAACCGCAAAGGCTGGAACTTCTAATTTACCGGCTGGAACTCCTATTTTTCAGACGGGGGATCTACTTTTCACCACTAATCCAAGAAGCGCATTTACTAACCCAATTTTGTCCAACTTTGACAAGGCAACAAGTGGACCTCAGTATGATTTAGTTTTAGAGCCATACTTTAGCAACATTGATGCTCCGCTTAGTCTAGATCGAAATGGTAATGCTTATTCCGGAGTTAATCATTCAGCCGGGCAGGGCAAAACATCTTTGCCGTTTTTTGAAGTGCCGCAAACGCCACTCCTTTCTTTGGCTGGATTTCAACATTTAGACATCTCGACTAGCGCATTCTCGACGGCTTTCCAGATTGGCAATAGTTGGGCGATGCCATATATGTCACGCTCCATCGCAATGAAAAAAATTGAGGCAGGTCATAGTATTAGATTAGATAGCATCAGAGATGTTGATAAGATTACACTGACTACGGATTTTCCAGTTGTTGACTTTTCTTATCTCGCAAATGAAGCATTATGGGATAAATACTTTTTCTCGGGTGTGGCATCTGACGTTTCACCATCAGCTACTGGTGGTAAAAACTCATGGAATGATGAGAATGGCAGAATCAACAAACCTTACACGAATGTTTTGCAGGATTTTATGAATGATCCCAGTGAGTTTCCTCTTCGTAATTCTTCCATGGTCCTTCACACGGGTGGTAAATCGAATGATGCCTTGTTGAATGAACTGAGCCAGCCTGAAGGCTGCCTTAAAATAGCTGGCAACTTGATGTTAGATGGCGCGTTCAACGTAAATTCCATGAGTGTGGGTGCTTGGACTGCTCTGCTCTCAGGCTTGCAGGATGCTAATTTCACAGTCGATAATGGAGGCCCGCCTCGCAAAGGCCTGAGCTATTTCTCCCGCATGAGTCGTCCTCGTAATGAAGCGAATGACAATTGGGAAGGCTACCGAGGACTTACCAGTGCTGAGGTCAATACCCTTGCACTTGAGATCGTTAAGCAAGTCCAAAAACGCGGTCCTTTTCTATCGTTGGGTGAGTTTGTCAATCGTCAGTTGAGTGGTGCGGAAGAAGGTTTAGCAGGGGCTATTCAAGCTGCGATAGGGAAGGCCCGCATCAATTCGAATGTGAATTACCAAGAAATCGATGAAACCATTTATTCGGAGGAGGGGCGCAACAACCTTGTCGCGCCAGACAAAGACACCGGTGTCTCCATTCCTGGTTACTTGACTCAAGCAGATGTTCTTAACTCAATCGGCCCACGTTTGACCGCTCGTTCAGATACGTTCACGATTCGAGGCTACGGTGAATCATTCGATGCAGCTACCAATAGGATCAAGGCCAAGGTCGTGATTGAGGCCGTGGTGCAGCGTGTTCCAGAATTTGTGGATTCGTTAGATCCTGCCTACACACCCATTCTTGGCTTGAAATCTACCGTTAATCGCATATTCGGCAGGCGATTTGAGATTGTTTCGTATCGTGAATTGGCTCCAGAAGAATTGTAAGACTTGCATTTTTTTGTCGTTGGCGTTCATTATCTCTCACCTATGAGAAAATTAATTTCCTTATGCGCTGTTTTTTGTGCAATGACTGCTGTCTCTTCGGTTTACGGGCAAGGTGCAAAGATCTTGGCATGGGATGAAAGTGTGGCCCAGCGGAAGCTGGTATGGGTAGCGGGTGAAAAATTGCAGCTTATCGAAGACTTAAGTGAGCGATCCAGAACCTCGCGTTTGCCAATGCCAGCGGAAGGCAAGCCGATGATTTTACGCGCTCTGGACACACCGTCAGCGACGGCAAAGCCGCCACTACCCCATACGGACATGGTAATTCCCAATCCACAAGGAATCACGCGCCCATTGATTTTGCTTTTGCCGGACAAAAAAGCGGCAACCGGACTACGGCTATTGGTGGTAGATGACAGCCAGCAGGGATTTGGGTGGGGATCTGCGAAAATTTTCAACACATTTGGAGCCAATATTCTCATCAAATGCGGTGAAAAAGTGGCGCGACTTCCTGCAAACTGGACACCTGTATTAGTTCGTCCCGATCTAAAGCCAGATGCAGCCACCCAAGTCCAGATGGCGTTTGAAAAAGAAGCCAACAAGCTCCTTTACGATTCTGTTTGGAACATCACGGACCAAACTCGCATTCTTGCCTTCATCATCAAGCCAGAAGATCTTCGCCAAGGGGAATTAGGTGTTAAAATGATTGCTGAATCAAGAGAACAGGCTGCTCTTGAAAATAAGGCGGCTCAGACGAATCCTTAAGAAAATTTGACTTTATATCCTTTTTAAGCATATTTGGTGCATGAAAATTTCCGACCATGTCCAAGCAATGCTTGGTGCTGCTGTATTTTTTTCTCTAGCTTCATGTGCGCCTTCTGGCCCTGCGAGTGCTGGATACATGGCTGGAGTGGGAGGCCCGATTTTTCAGCAAACCTCAGGCGGCCCGCATCATCCGCCACCAGCGATTCATGATGATATTTCCTATTGGGAAGGTGATGGGGTGAGCGGCAGTCCATTGATCCGAATCAATCGCTCTGAGCAAAAAGCGTATTTCTATAAAGGAGGAAATTTGGTGGGGGTCTCGAAAATTTCGAGCGGCAAAGAAGACAGCGGCACACCTGCTGGACGTTATAAAATTACTCAAAAAAACAAAGACCATAAGTCATCCGCTTACGGAGTGTTTAAAGATCGTGCGACTGGAAAGACGATCGATGATAGCGTGGACATCCGCACCGATAAAGTCCCGCCCGGAGCAGTCTTCTACAACGCGCCGATGCCTAATTTCATGCGCTTCAACGGCGGTATCGGCATGCATACTGGCTATTTACCGGGATATGCGGCATCCCACGGGTGCATCCGCATGCCTCATCACATGTCAGAGCATTTTTTCAACAACGTATCGATCGGCACACCGGTGATCGTCGAATGAATGGATTACCAGATCCAGCTCTCACATGGGAAGTTTCTGTTTGGCAAGTTGCCGCATTGCAATCACTGCCGGAAAGCGAGCGGCCATGGTTGCTTGATTGCCGCGAAGAGGATGAGCGTGCATATTGCCAGATTGCTGGTAGCGATTGGATCCCTCTCGGAGATTTTTCTGAAAAGCGATTGATCCTATCCCAATCTCATTCTCGTGGGGTGGTTGTCTATTGCCACCACGGCATGCGTTCACTGCGCGCCGCGATGATGCTTAGAGAGTGGGGGATTGTTCATGTTTTTTCCATGGCAGGTGGCATCGAGCAATGGGCAATCGAAATTGATCGAGTGATGCCTCGCTATGGTTGAAGTCACCCATTTTGCCGCAATTGGCACGCAAAAAAAACCACCCCGATTTGGTGTGGCTTTTTTTGATGAAACGAAAAGAGAATTTTGTGAATTAACGCTTCGAGAATTGGAAGCGCTTGCGAGCACCGGGTTGTCCAGGCTTTTTACGCTCTTTCATTCTTGGGTCACGTGTTAGATAACCAAGCGGCTTGATGACTTTACGATGCGCCTCATCCACATGAGTGAGTGAGCGGGAAAGTGCATGACGAATGGCAATGGACTGCGATTGCTTGCCGCCACCTTTAACGGCGACTTTTAAATCAAACTTATTGGTAAGTGATAAAGCAAGGAACGGAGCAAGCACGGCATTTTGAAGCTCCATGGTGGGAAGATATTCTTCAAAACTGCGATCATTGATGATGATCTGGCCGGTGCCTTCACTGAGCCAAACGCGAGCCACTGCGGTTTTTCTGCGGCCGGTGGCACTTTGTGTCATTGTAGCGGACATAATAATGGTGAAAATGAAATGTTAGCGGATTTCGTAAACCGAAGGTTGCTGTGCTTCGTGAGGGTGTTGCTCACCGGGATAAACTTTGAGCTTGGTAAATTGGGTGCGGCCCAGACGAGTCTTGGGAAGCATGCCCCAAACGGCTCGCTCGACTAACAAGATTGGCCGACGCTCGCGCACGATACGTGGAGTTTCTACTTTTTTTCCACCCACATAGCCGGAGAAACGGCTGTAAATCTTGGAATTTTCTTTAGTGCCAGTGAGCACGACTTGATCGGCATTCACCACGATGACAAAGTCACCCGTATCCACATGAGAGGTGAAAATCGGCTTATGCTTGCCACGCAGCAAACGGGCAGCTTCGACGGCGACTTGGCCGAGGACTTTGCCTTTGGCATCGATGATGTGCCACTTACGCTCGACTTCATGTGGCTTGGCGGAAAACGTCTTCATTGGAATCTAGTGTCTAAAAATCTCTGCACTCACCGAGTGTGGGTGAAGGGCGGGAAAACTAGGAAGCTCTGAGCAGTGTGTCAACTGGTAAATCGCTGGAAAATGCGATGCGCCTCAAGTTTTTTTCAGAATCATGGTTTTGTATCTTCAATTTCCTCGATCACCGCCATCTTGATACCTTTGAAAAGTGGTTTCCAGCGCTCAGGAAAATAATCATCTGCGGGTAAACTTGCGGAGTGGCGGTGAGTTTCATTCACTGGGCTAGAGCTGCCAGCGATCGAGCCTCGATTGCCAAAAACAACGGAATATTCGATCATGCCCATCTGATTCCGGCTTAATTTGAAATCGACTTTGCCGTTGTTGTTTGTCGAATCGGTGGCCATATCGCCATAGAACCGATCCCATTTGATTGATTTGACTAAAGTCTCGCTCAAGTCCGCAGGCAATGCGCCGCGGATGCCTTCTTGAGTGCGGTTGAGGATATGCTGCACACTTTCTGCCATTGGAGAAAAATCGATGCTCATGCTGCCATCTGCGGCATACTCTGGACGTAAAAGGCGCTTTTCCGCACTCAGGATGTCTTCTCTGGTTTGGTCCATCACTTGCAGCACGCGCGCTTTTTCGTCATCATTGGCACCAAGCATGGTCAGTGCTTCATCCAGTGCTTGTTGGTTGTTAAAAAAATGATCTTGGTAAGTAGGACGTGATTCCAAGATTTTCGCTACTTTTTCCAATGGGATGGCGACTCGGCCGCTTTTGCCTTGGTGCTTCATATCGCGCTCCGCAAGTTTGGTCCTATTGCTTGGCGCGATGGTTTTCCCGGTGTGATTGCTTTGGGCATTCATCCTTGCTTCATCTTGGAGAGAATCGCTTTGGTTAGATGAGGCTGCCTCAGCCTCATTTCCAGTGATCTTTGGAAGTTGATGGCCAATGAGAATTCCTATCACCAGCATAATCACTGCAATCGCGTAATGGATGGGTTTCATGATCAATGAATCTAGAAATTATTCAGGCGCGTCGGTTGGCCGGCTTGGAGGCGCGTTGATTGGGCGCGGCAGCGGGCCTGTGCCAGCATCGCCGATTTGCGCTTGCTGGCGAATCGCTCCGGCAATCCCTCGCGCCAGCTTTTGCCGATATTCCGGAGATGCTACGAGACGGCTTTCTTGAGCGTGGCTCAGATATCCAAGTTCTAACAATAGACAAGGAATCTGTGGATTGCGCGTGAGACGTATGCGGCGCCGGACAAGCCCGCGGCTGTTAGATTCGCCAGCCACGGAGGTCATCGCACGCTGGCTACGAGTTGCTAACCCATGGCTATCGACTCGCCAGTAATACGTTTCCACGCCACGCGTTGACGGTGATCTACTACTGTTATAGTGGATGCTGACGAGAATTGCATTGGCATATTGATTGGTGCGCGCCACACGTTCATCCAAATCGATAAAATAATCGCCATTTCGCATCAGGACGACGTTGAATTCGCTCCCTAGTTCCGCGCGGACTCGTTTCACGGTATCAAGCGTAAGGTCTTTTTCCTTCATGCCCGTGTGCTGGCTAATTGCGCCACTATCTTTGCCGCCGTGCCCGGCATCTAAGATGACGGTGCGAAATCCCTGCGGCCCTGGGCGATGGCCATATTCGTCGCGCCCGTAGCCGCCTAAGCTAGGCTTCAATTCTGGTGCCACGCCGCATGAGGAGAGCAACGCTGAGCCCATCAAGCATGCAACCAGTGGAATCAAAAAATTTCGCATTCACCATAAATGCCACAATTTGAGCTCGTGTGAAGAACAAGTTTTGGGAAATCCACCTTGCAATCAGCGGCGTTTTTTTCCTCCACCCGTTTTTTTGCGGCGAACCGGCTTGATTGGGGTGTCGTCTAACAGAGCGGTGTAAGTGTAGTTAAAATCTTCAAGTTTACGCCGCGGAATTTCTTGATCAATGAACACTTCAACAGATTTGGCATAATCCAATTCATCAGCTGTTAGAATAGTGAATGCATCGCCCTCGGCAGAAGCTCGGCCGGTGCGGCCAATGCGGTGCACGTAGTCCTCGGCATTTTCCGGCACGCGGTAATTGATCACATGGGAAACCCCAGAAATATCGATGCCGCGAGCTGCCACATCCGTCGCCACCAAAATCTCGTAATCACCTGCCTTAAATCCGGCGAGGGCCTTCATGCGGTCCACTTGACTGATGTCTGAATGCATGGCCGCGACTTTTTTCTGGCCCGTGGATTTAATTAGCGAGGTCAGCTCGTCTGCTTCCTTGCGCGTGCGGGTGAAAATCATCACCGAGTGGTAGTCGGTTTGCTTGAGCAATTCTAACATGATCTCATCGCGCTGATCCATGGCCACAGGATAAAAAGCGTGCGTGACGCTGGTCGGAATCGATGTGCGTGCAACTTCAATGCTCAGTGGATCGGTCAAACACCATTGCGCAAAGGTCTGAATCGCCGGTGGCATCGTCGCCGAAAAGAGCAGGGTCTGTCTGCCTTCCCACGGGCAGAGGTTGACGATTTTTCTCACTTGCGGAAGAAAACCCATGTCCAGCATGCGGTCCACCTCATCGAGGATGAGAACTTTCACCGCGCCAAAGCGCATCGTGGTGCGATAGAAATGATCGACGAGGCGGCCAGGCGTGGCGACGACGATATCCGCGCCGGCCATTAATTGTTCCGATTGAGCACCGATGCCGACCCCGCCGTAGAGCAGGGCGACTTTCATGCCGGTGTGCTTGCCGTATTTTTCAAATTGTTCGGCCACTTGATGCGCAAGCTCGCGGGTTGGTTCTAACACCAAGATCTGTGGTTTGCCTATTTTTTCTGTTTTGGAGAGCGAGGGCAGCGCGAACGCGGCAGTTTTTCCTGTTCCCGTTTGCGAAGCCCCGATTACATCTCTGCCTTCGAGAATGATTGGAATGGCCTGCGCCTGAATCGGCGTCGGTGTATTATATCCAGATTCCTCAATGGCTTCCAGAACGGCTGCGGAGAGCCCAAGTGTGTGAAATCCCATACGCGGATGGTGGTAGTGGGCGATTGCCCTGGGGTCAAGGGGCGATTGTCAAATGCCCAATCTCATTGCCGCGTGGCGGGAGCTTGAATCAGCAAGCAGTCTTCCAAAAATGGCTGGAGTTCTCGCAACAATGGAGTGCCTAGTTTACTTAATTCTGCACGGAAAAAATCTTCGATGCGGCGCAAAGAAAATTTCAAATCGGCAGGCACCACCTGGCTTGGTGTGCCGCGCATTACGGCTACTAAAATCGTGAATTGCCCCTCGTAGGCACGAGCGCTGCGGCCCTGATAGAGCTCGATGATTGGCTGTAATTTGCCATCTTCATAGCGCACATGATTCACCAATCGATGGATCGTATTTTTAACGCGCTTGGCGGATGCATGGCGCGCAGGATCTCGACTCGCGTAAGAAATCATCGCGAGTGTCTCGCGATCGATTAAAAAAACTTCTTCGACCATGAAGCGCCTAGTTTTTTCAAACAATAACTCATCAAAAGTGCGGCTGGTAAATAATGCCTGAAGCAGCCAGGAGATCCGATCTAACGGACGTAATTGACGGAATGGACCTTGTGCTGATGACTCTGCCATCACATGCCTAATCGTCGCGCGCAACATTGGTTCTAACTGATCATCCATGCCGCGCTCGCGTGAGCTAACAGCTTGCTTCATCGCTTCTTCGATGATCGGTGATAAGGCCTCTTTTAAATCTTGATCGGTAAATGGTTGTTCATTCGTTTCTAACAATACTGTCTGCTTGATATTATCTAACAAAGGCTCTCGCTGAGAGAGTTTATCTAGTCCATCAGAAGTAATTGTGGGTAGGGGACATGCGAATTGACTCAGTTTTGCCCGCCAGCGTTGAGGTGCGATTGGCAATGGCTGCAAGTTCGCGCTTAGTGGCGTCAACTCAGGATTGGTAGATCTTGGAGGAGTGGGCAGGGGAGCAATCCTCATCTTCATGATGCACTTGGAAATGGCGTTGGCGATGCGGCACACTCAGCCAACGCTTTTGCAGCACGAGCGATGCGTTGGAAGCGTTCTTCGATCTCTTTTTGATTCATTAGGCAGCTTTCAAGACGAGTCATCTGAGCCTCTACCGTTTCTCGAAGAGTGGTTGTTTCTTGATGCAAATGATCGTTTAGTTGGCGATCACGCTCTTGTAAATGATTGTAAAAAGAATGCTGCCAATCACCTAACCAACTCCCAATTTTGGTTTCTAACACCTGAACCGCTGGAGTTGCATTTTGTGCTGAATACGCGGCCTTTTGGTGAATATGCGATGCCAAGCGCTGTGTTTCCTCCCGGAATTGTGCGAGGCGGCTTTCAGTCATTTCACGTGTGGCACCTGTTAGGCGAGTCATTTGATCTTGGAGTGCTTCTAGCTTTGCTTCATGGTGGAGCAATCTTTCCATCCATTCGGTATCGATATCAGCGGCGACTCGGCCGTTAGATTTCTCTGCGGGTGGGGGAGTCTCAAGCTGATTGATGCGTTGCTCTAACCGATTAAGTTGACGGCCTATGATGATCTCACGAATGCGTTCGACAGTTTGTGAGGCTCCGTTCTGGGGTGTTGGTATGGAGGGATGAGCTTCTATGCTCATGCTTTGCAGCAAAGGATGGGAATGGCCAGTATTCAAGATCACAGACGCTCATGATAGAGAGTCACGCCATGCGCTGTAAATCATTTCCCAAAAGTTTCGTTTTTGCTGATAATCAAAAAGCATGGACCGCCATCGCCTCAGGCAAACATTTCACGAGCGGTGTATGCCATGCCAATGGCTGCAGCTGCATCACCACCGATGGCCCATTCAAAGTCAGTGGTGATTTTTTCTGGGTCGATCGGGCTGCGAAGATAAACGGGCCAGGCACGATCTTTGAAGCCTTCCATGATCCAATCCATGTATTGATCGCGGAAAGAAGTTTCTGCTAGACCACCACCGATGATGACGAGACCCGGATCAAAGACGCGGACGAGATCTGCAATCGCATAGCCAAGAATGAATCCCTGCTGCTTGAAAATTTTCACGGCTAAAGCATCGCCTTGTTCGCAAAAATCTCGCAAACGAAACGCTTTTTCCTCAATCGGTGCATCTCCTTGGAGTGGGTGATTTGCCCACTCCGGCTTGGCCAATTCAAATCGCAACCGCCGCCGTAACGCGACTAATGAAACCCATGCTTCCGCGCAGCCCTTGAGCCCGCAAGTGCAGTCTGGCAAAGTGCCATCATCTTCTAAAAATGGCACACTGATGTGGCCCACTTCCAGTGCCATGCCATTGGCACCTTCATAACATTTACCGCCAGGTAAAACCAAGCCGCCGCCAAGGCCGGTGCCGGGAGCGACTAGCAGCAAACTACCAAGATGTTTTTTGCGCATGGCATACTCGCCAACCGCCGCAGCATTGCCATCATTGGTCATGAAGACGGGCTTGCCAGTGCGTTCGGAAAGTTTGCTCTGAATGTCCGTGCCTACCCAATCGTCTCCTAAATTAGCGCGGCCCCAAATCACTCCGTGGCTGCTGGGTGCAGGAACATCAAGACCAATGCCACCGATCGACAACCGCGTCGTTCCCGCGTTTGCTGCGAGCTGATCGATCGCGTCATCAAGCTGGGCAAACGTTTTTTCATAGCCCTCTTTGACCATGCTGCGGACTTCCACCAATGGCCCAATTTGCTCCCCCAGAGAATCGACCAAGACGGATTTAACTGTGGTGCCGCCGATGTCTAGGCCGACGAAAAATTCATTGGTTTTTGCCATGGGGGAAATATCTGTTAGAAAATGTTAGAAATTAGTGAGTCAGTGGATTTTCGCCTGATGCGTCACCCAAATGCTGGGATGCTTCCGGTAGAAAACGTTTGAAGCGCGTTTTATCGATTGCCTTCATGTAGGCTTCTTCTGGCGATATCATGCCTTCGCGCAATTTGGACCAAATCGATTCGTCCATGAATTGCATGCCATCGCTTTTACCGCCGGTAATTACGTCGTAGAGCTTTTGTGTCGCCCCTTCACGAATGATGGCGGACACGGCTGATGTCGCGAACATGATTTCGTGCACGGCTGTGCGGCCTGGACGATCGACTCGTTTACACAACAATTGAGCGACGACTCCGCGCAGCGATGCCGCCAACATGGTGCGGACTTGGGATTGTTGATCTGCCGGAAAGACGTCAATGATACGGTCCACCGTTTTGCGAGCGTTGTTGGTATGCAGCGTGCCGAAGACCAAAAGCCCAGTTTCTGCGGCGGTGAGTGCGAGCGAAATGGTTTCCAAATCCCGCATTTCACCCACGAGCACGATGTCGGAATCTTCGCGCAAGGCGGCTCGTAAGCCATCTGCGAATGATGGGGTCTGAATCGGAACCTCTCGTTGCGTGATGATGGATCTTTTATTCGAGTGCACAAACTCGATCGGCTCTTCAACGGTGATGATGTGGCGATTGAAATTGATGTTGATGTAATCTAACAGCGCAGCAAGCGTCGTCGATTTTCCAGAACCAGTGGGACCAGTCACCAACACAAGACCTGATCTCATGTGTCCGAATTCTTTGACGATTTCCGGCACGCCAAGCGCTTCTAACGATGCCAACTCGGTAGGAATTAGCCGGAAGACCGCGCCCAGTCCATTTTGCTGTTTGAGATAATTGCAGCGAAAGCGCGAGTCTTCATCCATCTCGTAGGCAAAGTCGAGATCGCCTTTTTCGAGATATCGTGCAAACGCGGCAGGGTCACAAATTTCCTCTAACAGATTTTTGAAATCATCGCCTTCGAGGACAGGTTGTTCTGGAATGGCGGAGACCGCACCATGCACTCGAATTTTTGGCGGTTGACCTTCTGATAGATGAAGGTCAGAGCCTTTGCTTTGAATGAGGTAGCGGAAGTAAGTATCGATGCGAGCCATGGAATGATGCGAAAAACGAATTTGAAAAGAAGCAGAACTGACGAATTAAGACTCAAGGAATGCACGCATGGCACCTTTATCTTCGGAGCGGAAAAGCAAGTCTTCACGGCTGATGATGCCATCGACGTAAAGCCGACGTAATGATTCATCCATCGTGATCATGCCAACGTTTTTGCCGGTTTGCATCACACCCGGAAGCATGAATGTTTTACCTTCGCGAATGCAGTTGGCCACAGCAGCGGTATTGACTAACAGTTCGAGCGCCACCACTCGTCCATTTCCATCTGCGCGTGGGACAAGTTGCTGAGAAAGAACGCCCCGCAATGATTCAGAGACCATGATGCGAATTTGATCGCGCTGATCAGTTGGGAAAACATCGAGCACACGGTCAAGCGTGCGCGGAGCATTTCCTGTATGCAAAGTCCCTAACACTAAGTGGCCCGTTTCGGCCGCGGTTAGCGCGAGTTGGATCGTCTCCAAGTCACGCATTTCTCCGACCATGATGACGTCCGGATCTTCCCGCAGGGCACCGCGCAATGCCTTTGCGAAAGACTCGGTGTGGGTGTGCACTTCGCGCTGGTTCACGTGGCAGTTTTTGGAGGCGATGACGTATTCGATCGGGTCTTCCAACGTGAGAATGTGGTCTTCGCGGTCCCGATTGATGAAGTCCACGAGTGCCGCCAGCGTGGTGGATTTCCCTGAGCCGACAGATCCCGTCACCAAGACGAGACCATTCTGATAGCGAGTAAGTGGAAGAATGTGTTCGAGAGGTAGGCCGATCTCTTCGAGCGATCGCACGGAATTATCGATGATTCGGAAAACCATGTCGTATCCTAAGCGTTGCTTGACCACGGATGCGCGGTAGCGTCCATTGACTGATGAGTAGGCAAAATCGATGTCGCCTTTTTCTTGCAAACGAGTCCATTCAACATCCGTGAGGAATGATTTTGCGAGGCGCTCGGTGTCTTTAGCTGCCAAAGGTGGATGATCATCCCAAATCGGAGAAAGTTGCCCGAAGCGACGCCATGCCGGCGGATATGCGGTGGGCAAATGAAGGTCGGAACATTGATATTCGCGGCCTAAGGAGAGGTATTGATCAACATGGTCAAGGACCTGGTGCTCGGACATGATAACAGTTATAAATTATGGATGATTGGCAGTGTTAGATTCTAAAACCGAATCACTCGGTCTGGATCTAACCATGGATTTTGATCGTAATTGCTGCTCGAACAATCGTGCGAGAAAGATTTTCACCATCGGCT
The DNA here is from genome assembly GCA_004294095.1 of Verrucomicrobiota bacterium. Taxonomy (GTDB): domain Bacteria; phylum Verrucomicrobiota; class Verrucomicrobiia; order Verrucomicrobiales; family Akkermansiaceae; genus Luteolibacter. The sequence continues at coordinate 30,377 of RDZR01000032.1, read as the reverse complement.
GAGCCGCGGTCAAGATGAGAGCGAGTAAAGCACTGGAAAATTTGTGAGGTGCTTTCGCAACGACTGGACGGCGCTTTTTGCGAAAAAGCATGCCAGCTAATAGTCCCGAGCCTAACGACCCGAATAACCAATGAGATGGCTTGCTCAGAACCGAGCTCTTCAAACGTGATGGAACATCTAGTGCATGAAGGATTTTTCGAACCTCCCCGTTCAAACACTCACGCGCGGCGTCGCTCTGATAGACTTGATTCCTTACTTGCTCTTTTGATGAAAACTTTCCAGCCATATGCGGTCTTTTTTAAATTCTTCGCGCGTCGTTACAAAACATGGTGAACTTCCACGGCGCAATATCAACACCGCAATCAGAGCAACTAACAAATGCGCTGCTGCGAATCCGCCAAATACCCAGTGCCACGGCCATGCTTGGCTCGTGACGCACCAGACAATAATGCTAACTAACAGAAGCACCCAGCCCATGAACACGGCAATGACGATCACGATGCATAAGATGGCCCACGAGACCATTTGCCGTCCCACTTGACATGATTCTAACCGAATGAGTTCGGCCCGCGTAGCGATCAATGCCAGCAGAGCACTTAAAAAATTAGGTTGGGTTTTATTGTTAGATTGGGAAGCCGCAGAAGCTGCTCCTAGTTGCTCTTGCTCGGATTTTGAATGATTCATTATCAGTTAGGTGATTCAGATCTTTGTTAGAATCCAAACAAGCGGCTGATGATTTATCTGCGCACGATCAATCCTACTAAAAAACCAACCGCCACGGCGGTTAGCACACTCTTTGTGGGGTTTTGTTTGATGTAATCTTCGGTGGTGATTTGAAATTCTTTCGCTTTAGTGCACGTTTCATTCCATTGATCGTTAGCCGCGCCTTTTAATTGCTGGGCTTTGTCACAAGCTGAGGATTTGAAAGCAATTGCTTTCTCGGTGGCGATTGCTTTGTAGTGCCCGGCAGATTCGACCGCGCGTTGCTTGATTTGTGCAGCGGTATCCTCGGCCACGTGGGCGAATTCACGGGCTTTTTCACTCGCTGCGGCGCGCAAATCGTTGGCGGCTTGAGCTACGGATGAAGGCGTTTGGGTAAATCCGTCTTTCGGATTAAGATCACTTGTTGTTGAGAATGGATTAGTCATAATGATTGGATGTGGTGGGGAATTTAGAGCTGAAGTCACCATGACTCCGGCTGCCACAAAGAATGTGCCACGTTTCTTAATCGTGCGCAAGTTGCGACTGAATTTTCTAAATCTTGTTGGTTAGCGAGTTGATGAAAACAGCCGCAGCGAAATGTTATACTCCACTGCGGCTGAATTCCATGTTATCCTACACAAACACTACTATTCAAGTCAGCATGAAAATTGTTTCAAACTAGGCAACGCCCTCGAGTAAATTTGGAAGTTGAAAGGGGCGTTCTTTTTTCATCAAAGCCTTGCGCATTTTCTGCAAAGCCGAGTTCTGTAATTGGCGTATCCGTTCGCGTGTGACACCGAATTCTACGCCGACTTCCTCCAACGTCAGCCCTTCGCCGCCGCTGAGGCCAAAGCGCTCGTCGATGATTTTGCGCTCTCGCTCGTCGAGCACTGAGAGCAATCCATCCAACTCGCCGTGGATGTTTTTATCAGATAGACTTTCTAACGGATCTGTCGCGCGATCGTCTTCGATCACTTCGCTGAACTGAGTAACCTCACCTTCCATGATAGGTGCATCGAGCGATGCTGGGCGGTATGACGCTTGGCGTAGCAGTGCCAACTTGCGCACGGGCAGCCCGACTTCATCGGCAAGTTCTTGGTCCGTAGGCTCACGACCCAACGCCTCAGTCAAAATGGTCGCTATCCGTCTCATTTTCGCGATCTTGTCAACCATATGGACTGGCAGGCGGATCGTCTTAGATTGATTGGCCAAAGCGCGTTTGATGGCTTGTTTGATCCACCACGCGGCGTAAGTGGAAAGTTTGCCACCTTTGGTTGGATCAAAGCGATCGACTGCTTTCATGAGGCCCATATTCCCTTCGGAAATTAAGTCCATGATCGGCATTCCATAATTTGAGTAATCTTGCGCAATTTTCACTACCAAGCGCAGATTGGCTCGGATCATTTGATTGCGTGCTTTTTGGTCGCCACTGCGAATAAGTTCCGCCAAGCGAATTTCCTCTTCCGCACTAAGTAGCGGGGTTTTGGAGATTTCGCGAAAGTAGATTTTCAAGCTGCTGTCTGATTCGTTTGCCATGTTCGTATGGGGTTGCGGTTTTTTAAACGTAACAAGGGTGAGATTTATTCGGTTTTTTCTAAAATACTCTCATTGTGAATACGAAGTCAATACCAAAAGCCGAAAAATGTAATTACATTTGAAATTTTTCACCTCAGTAAGTTTTGCTTTTTGATAATCTTCACAACTGATTGAAAATGATCGACTTTTACATTGTAAATGCTAAGCCAGCACAATTCGATTTTGCGTCAAATCCGAAAAAATCGGCTACGTCTGTCATCAACATTCGACAAATTCGTCACCTAAACGAATAATCTGGAGCGTGATTGAGTCCATTTACCCGTTCGCCCGCCGTGCCCTTTTTAAGTTGGATGCAGAGCGGGCCCACCACATCGGGATGAATGGACTGCGCGTGGCGGAAAATCTCAATCTGCTAGGTTTTTTGTTAGGCCAAAAGCATGCCAATCAACCGATTGAAGCAATGGGTTTGGCCTTTCCCAATCGCATCGGGCTGGCAGCAGGTCTGGATAAATCGGCCAATTGCATCGACGCGCTGGGCCGCATGGGCTTTGGCGCGATCGAGGTCGGCACATTTACGCCGCGTCCTCAGCCGGGCAATCCGCAGCCACGGTTGTTTCGCCTAACGGATAGAGAAGCGATTATCAATCGCATGGGCTTTAACAATCCCGGGATTGAAGTGGCGGTTGAGCATGCGCGGCATTCCCGCACGTTCAATGGCATGCTTGGATTTAACATTGGGAAAAATAAAGATACGCCAAATGAGCAAGCGATTGATGATTATCGCATCGGCCTGCGCGTGGCTTACCCAGTTGCAGATTACATCGTGATCAATTTATCATCGCCTAACACTCCGGGGCTGCGTGATCTACAAGCGGCAGATGCCAGCGCGAAGATGTTAGAAAGTCTGAAGCGCGATCAAGCACAGCTCGCAGAAACGGCGGGCAAGTATGTGCCGCTTTGTTTTAAAGTCGCGCCTGATCTCGGCTGCGAGCAAATCAAAGATCTAGCAGAAGTATTTTTACAAGGTGGCTTGGATGGCTTGATCACCACCAATACCACCATCGATCGCACGGCGATTTCGTCTCATCCGTTGGCAGTTGAAGCGGGCGGTCTATCAGGCAGACCACTGTTTGAGAAAAGTTTGGAAACGCTTTCATCCTTCGCCGAGCATCTCGGCGGGCGTATTCCGTTGATTGGTGTTGGCGGAATTGCATCGGTTGAAGATGCGCGATTGATGCTCAACGCAGGTGCCTCATTGCTGCAAATTTACACGGCGTTCATTTACCAAGGGCCACGCTTGGTGCATGAGTTAGCGAGTTTTGAGAACGCAACTTAATTGGCGTTTAGTTTCTCTTCAAAACAGCGGCATAAAATCCATCAAAGCCATCATCTGCTGGCGAAATGGCGCGTTCTTCTAACAGCGAGAAGTTGCCGCTTGCAATCAATGGCTCGATGGCTTGCCTGTTTTCGGAAGGCAAAATTGAACACGTCGCATAGACGAGTTTGCCGCCGACTTTGAGCATGGCTGGATAATCTAACAACAATCGCGCTTGCAGAGATTGGATGCGTTCTAACATTGCGGGCTTGAGCCGCCATTTCAGATCCGGCTGACGGCGCAGAGTGCCGAGCCCAGAGCATGGTGCATCGATGAGCAGCCGGTCCGCAGTGTCGTGATAAATACTTGGAGTGCTGGGCCCAATCGTGTGTGTGTGAATGCATCCAGCGGCTCCTGCACGTTTTGCGCGGAGCCGGAGTTCGTTGAGTTTTTTGGCATCCACATCAAGCGCATCGATGCGTCCGCGGCCGCGCATCAATGCGGCGATCTGCAAGGTTTTTCCTCCCGCACCGGCGCATGCATCGATTACGCGCATGGTGCCAGAAACATCTAACAGCGGCGCAATCAATTGTGAGCCTGCGTCTTGGATTTCAATGCGCCCATCGTGACGCAATGATTTCGGCAGCACTTGGCCTTGAGGCAAACACAAGGCATTCTCCACACCGAGCACCTGCTCGACATGCACCTGATGACTGGCGAGCCATGCGATGACTTCTTCCACCGTGGCTTGCAAACGGTTTACTCTGAGGAAAACGATTGCACGGCGGTTGAGTGCGCTAATCTCTGCGTCCCATGCTTCACCTAACTGATTAAAAGCGAATTCATCTAACCAATCTGGAATCGATTCTCGGATCGCGCGTGGTTGATCGTTGAGATTATTTTCGCGAACGCGCATTTCATCCTGTGAGCAGCCATGATGCGCCCACCATTCTGGAATTTCATAACCCATACGCGTCCATTGCGCTGCGCATAAGGCAGAAATTTCCTCACAATCAGCCACAAAGGCTAAGGCCCGCCGCCAACGCACGACTTCATAGACGGTTTCTGCTAGAAAGGCGCGATCGCGTTTGCCCCACTTGGGATTTGCTTCGCAGGCTTCTGCTAGAGCATGATCTAACACTTGATGCTCACGAAAAACGGATTTTGTGAGAGACACAGCGGCCTGCGCCAAAATGCGGTGCATTTTCATCGTGCCACCCTTTCTTCATGTTCGGAAAGCCAGACGCAGGCTTGCTTGGCGTAGTAAGTGAGGATCATATCCGCGCCAGCGCGCTTGATGGCGGTGAGGGATTCGAGCACAGCGGCCTTTTCGTCAATCCACCCACCTTGGCTCGCGCTTTTGAGCATTAAATATTCACCGCTCACTTGGTAAGCAGCGAGTGGCAAGTTGCTTTGCGCGCGGATTGAGGCGAGCACATCGAGATAAAAAATTGCAGGTTTGACCATCAAGATATCGGCACCTTCTTCGGCATCGAGCACCGCCTCCCGCAACGCTTCTCGGGCATTTGCCGGATCCATCTGATAGGTTTTTTTATCACCGGCTTTCGGTGCCGAATCAAGTGCTCCGCGAAATGGTCCATATAGCGCGGACGCATACTTCGCCGTGTAGCTGAGAATCGAAACTTGAGTGAAGGATTCCGCATCAAGTGCCTTGCGTATCGCCGCGACGCGTCCGTCCATCATGTCTGATGGGGCGACGATGTCTGCTCCGGCTTGGGCCTGGCAAACGGCTTGGCGGCAAAGAATCTCGATGGTCGCGTCATTGACGATTTCCAATGATCCATCCGCGGCATGGAGGACGATTCCATCGTGGCCATCAGAATTGTAGGGATCGAGTGCGACGTCGGTGATGACGCACAATGATGGATAGGCCGTTTTCAATGCGGCGATGGCTCGTGGCACAAGTCCATCAGCATTCCATGATTCATCCGCAGTGGGGGTTTTTAGCGCATCTTCAATTTTTGGAAATAAAACGACGGCGGGAATGCCCAACGCATGAGCCGCACCCGCTTCGCTGAGCATGCCGGCGAGCGACCAGCGAGTCACACCGGGCATGGATTCGATCGCCACATCATTGCTATCTTCGTGGATGAACAATGGTAGAATGAAATCCGCTGGTTGCAGGATTGTTTCCTGAATCATTGCGCGAATGGCAGGAGTGCGGCGATTGCGGCGTGGGCGATGCATCATACAGCTAACAGTTAGAAATGGAACGAATGCTCACTGGCAGATGGCGAGTGCGTTGGCCGCAGCGTAATCTTTAGAATGGCTTAAGCTAACTAAAATTTGAGTAATGCCGTGGCGCTTGGCAAATGCCGCCGCATTTCCATGCAAGCGGATTTCAGGAGCGCCGCTTGGGCCGTTGATCACCTCAAGATCCAACCAGCCCGCATCGCCGCCGATGCCGGTCTTGAGTGCCTTTGCAGCCGCTTCTTTTGCTGCGAAGCGGGCCGCGAAGTGGAGCGCGGAGGATCGCCGATCTTTACAATACTCGCGCTCCTGGGAGGTGAAAATTTTTTTCAGGAAACGATCCTGATGGGCCTCGATGGCACGATCAATCCGCGCGATCTCAACCACATCAATGCCTATGCCGAAAATTTCCATCCGATCTTACGCTGAGTAGGCAGCAAGCAGCTCTTTCATTTCCTTCACCGCAGGCGTCAGGCCTGTGAACACCGCTCGCGAAATAATGCTGTGCCCGATGTTGAGCTCAGCGAGGTGCGGAATGCGCAGAATGGAGGCGACGTTTTGATAATGAATGCCATGACCTGCGTTGACCTGCATGCTCGGATGAGCCATTTTTGCAGCTTCAATGAGGCGGCTGAGCTCGGCTTCTTGAGCATCGCCCACCGCATTTGCGAACGATCCGGTGTGCAGCTCGATCATGTCCGCACATGCTTCTCCGGCAGCTTCCACTTGAGTGAGGTCCGGATCGATGAAAATGCTGACGCGGATGCCAGCGTCTTGCAGCTTGGCGATCGTCATTCGGGTTTTATCAAAATTTCCTAACACATTGAGCCCGCCCTCAGTGGTAATTTCTAACCGATTTTCTGGGACAAGACAGACAAATTCCGGTTTCCATTTGAGCGCGAGGCCTGCCATCTCATCGGTCACCGCCATTTCTAAATTCAGCGGAACGTTGAGCATCTCGCGCAGCTTCACCGCATCTGCATCGAGCATGTGGCGGCGGTCGCTGCGGACGTGGATCGTAATCGAATCCGCTCCACCGGCAATCGCCGCTCTAGCTGCTTCGATGACGCATGGCTCAATCAACGGGGCATCGGGTGACAATGCGTAGCGCGCTTGGCGCAAGGTGGCGACGTGGTCGATATTGACTCCCAAAAGTAACGGCATGGTTTTGAATTAGATCGGTTTTCTCAAGCATGCAAGACTCGTTGCATCATGGCGGAGCCAGCAGCGTCAACGGATAGATCGGCACGTTTCGCAAAATGGTAAATGTGCCGATCACGACCAACACAAATAAACCGATGCGACGGCTCAGATGGATTCTGTGCAGTGTCGGTTTTTGCCGAACCCATGCAAAAACTTCCCAAGCGATGGCAAGTGCGGCGATCGGCAACAAAATCATGCCTAACAGATTTGCTCGAATGGCTGCTGCGAAATTTCCATGCATGCAGGCGTAAGAGGCACGCGTCATGCCGCAGCCCGGGCAGAACAATCCAGTGGCTTTGTAAATGAAACAACCCGGATGATAGCGCAGCCCATCAGGGCCTTTCTGATAGATTTGGGCGGCGACAATGCAGATCAAAAGCAGACCTAACAGAACGCAAAGTAGCCGATTTTTATGCATGGCATCACGGCTGTGACGGAGCCAAATGCTGCTGCTCCAACGCTGCCCCAATAGCTCCAAAAAGCAATGCAACGATCACAATGACAACGAAGGAAAGCAATGCCGCGATGCACCATTGCTTCGCTCTTTTGGAAGCCGCTCTCGCAGCGTCATATTCACCACGGGCGACTAAGCCATCGACTTTCGCAGCGTAGATAATTGCTGGAATGCCGAATGGAACGCAGCACAAAACCGTCACCGCAATGGCCTGCCAGAGGTAATTGGTAATATGGGCGCTCGATTGGTTATACTCGCGTGGGACAGTGCTTGGTGGCGTATAAGGAGATGCCTCAGCGGCATTTGGCACTCCCATCGGTGCGGCGATGATTGATAAACTTTCCACCCGTGAAATGGGCAGCCAGTCTTGCATGCCTTCGCGCCAGCACATGTCGTTGGGCCCAAGCTCGCCCGATCTTACCTTGCCTAACATTTCAGCCTCGGCTATCGGGCCTTTTTGCGATCCGTTTTGTGCGTAATACCATTGCATGTTGAAATCGTTTTAAGTGCTTCTGAAGGCCATCTTGCTAACAAGAATCATGATGAACGGCTCTCACGAGCCAAGCGGAAAACGCAGAAAAATGTGACTTGCTATCAAGCGAGCTTTAGTGTAATTTTTTGAATAGTGCTGATTGAGCAGGTATGAGTGGTTTCCAAAAATCTAACATATTTGTTGCTATTCAGCCACCCGGCCTTGCCGTTCAATGATTTTCCCGGAACGAAAAATAGATGATTCACTGCGCGCGGTAGGATTTCCATCCTGCCTCATGAGCGATTGTTGTTTATGATTTTGCGTGTGATCCATCGTTCCAACCCCACTTTCGCGCTGAGTGCGATTTGCGGATTCGCTTGTCGTAAATTCATCGCGTCAACCCCAGCCATCGGAGGATACAGCCATCGCTAAACCACAAAAAAACCAACCTAGGGGTCGTTTCCGCGATATGACGCGGATCAATGACCGGATTCGTGCACCGAAAGTCCGTGTGATTCTCGCCACCGGCGAGCAACTCGGCATCATGAGCTCGCGCGACGCACTACAAAAAGCAATGGCCATGGGCCTGGATCTGGTGGAAATCGCCGGCCAAGTGGACCCGCCGGTTTGTAAAATTGTCGATTTCGGCAAATACAAATACGAGCAAGCCAAGCTCAAGAAGCAGAAATCGAAGAGCGCCACTCGGATGAAAGAAGTAAAATTCCGCGTTGGCACCGGACAGCACGATTACAACATCAAGTTGGGCAAGGCGGAGGGATTTTTAGAAAACAACCATAAATGCCGATTCGTGCTGCAATTCCGTGGACGAGAAAATGCGCATAAAGACCTCGGCTTCGTGGTGCTGAATCGCATCATTGAAGATCTTAAAACCATGGCCCAAGTCGATCAACCGCCGCGCCTCAATGGGCGCGCTGTGGCGATGATTCTTTCCCCACTTCCCGCGCATCAAAGAAAGCGTAAATTCCATCTTTTCCACGGTGAATTGATCGATGAAGACGATTTTGAAGAGGACGAGGCTGAAGAAACCGACGATGATGTTCCGGATGATGTGCCCGATGATGAGCAGGATCCGACTCAACCATCTGCGTGACGTTCATGGCGGGTGAGAAGCTCTACCTGTTTGATATCGATGGCACGCTGGGTGATACTAGTGGTGCTGGATTGACATCGCTCAACGAAGCGACGCTCCATTTTTTTCAGAAAAAACCGCCAGCATTTGATCTTGCGGGTGCCACTGACTTGTCATTGATCAAACAGTTAGAAGCATACTTTCAAGTTGCCATGAGCGCGCATGATGTTGCCGCATTTTTTGCTCATTATGAGTCGCGCTTGGAGTGGAATTTCTCTCAAGGAAATTTCCCCTGGCGAGTGCATCAGGGCGCAGTGGATTTGTTAGATTTTATCGCCGCACGCAATGGCGCTTCAGTTGGCCTGCTCACTGGAAATACCCGAGGTGGTGCAGCGATCAAAGTGCGGCACTTCGGTGTGGCCCACCATTTTCACTTTGGTGCTTACGGCTGCGATGAGGCAGATCGGAATCTGTTAGGTCCGATCGCACTGCAACGTGCGAATCAGACCAAAGGCAAAATTCACTCCGCGGCGGATACTTGGGTGATCGGAGACACGCCCAAAGATGTGCTGTGCGCCAAGGCCATGGGTGCTCGTTGCCTTGCGGTGACGACTGGATATTTCAGCCAAGATGTTTTGTTGGCTGCTGGTGCAGACATCGCGGTGGATTCGTTAGAGCAAGCGATTGATCTCATCTAACAGCTAAGACCAAGACTTGTTTTTTGAAAGGATCGACAACTGTGGCAGATGGTGCATGCTGCCGCCGTGCTTCCTTGGTTTTCTAACGCTGCGTTTCCACTGTATCTCGCGCCGATGGCGGGGGTGACGGATGTGATATTCCGGCAAATTTGCAAGGAGCTTGGCGCGGATGTGATGGTCACTGAGTTTGTCTCTGCGGAAGGCATTTTGCAGGCGGACGAGCGGACGCGGAAATACACCGAATTTACCGAAGGGCAGCGGCCCGTGGGCGTGCAGTTGTTTGGCGCGGATGGTCAGCGCATGGGTGAAGCGGCGCGAAAAATCATCGATCGCAGTAGGCCAGATTTTATCGATATTAACTTCGGCTGCCCAGTCAACAAAGTCGTCGCTCGCAACGGCGGATCCTCTTTGCTCAAAGATTGCCCGCTGTTAGAAGATGTCGCCCGCGGAGTGGTGCAAGCAGTGGGGGACTCAGTGCCGGTAACAGCAAAGATCCGCATCGGCTGGGATGAGACATCGATCAATGCAGTGGCGGTTGCTAAAATTTTGGAAAGCTGCGGAATCCAAGCCATCGCGGTGCATGGACGGACTCGTTCCCAAGGTTATAGCGGCCTAGCAGATTGGGAGGTGATCGATGCCGTAGCGCGAGCAGTTTCCGTGCCTGTAATCGGCAATGGCGATATCCAATCAGGCGCGGATTTGCATCGCAGGAAAGCGACATCCGCCGTTTCTGGAGTGATGATAGGACGCGCAGCGATGGCCCACCCGTGGATATTTCGCGAGGCAAAGCACTTTCTAAACACCGGCGAAATGTTGCCTGAAATCGCTGCTGACGAGAGATGGCACTTGGTTCTTCGTCATTGCAAGCTTGCGGTCGAGAGCAATCGTTACGGCAGCGAGGCGCAGACCATCACGGCGATGCGCTCGCGCTTGATGGCCTATTGCAAAGGATTTCCGCGAGCCAAAACGCTGCGTCAGATGCTATGCCACGTCTCATCATTGATGGCGGTTGAGGATCTCGCGGCGTATTCCTTGTCTTCGATCGAGCTTGCGGAAACTTAGCGTGGTGCGAGGGCCTCGACGATGGCGTTGACGTTGTGGCGCATCATTTCCTCATAGCTCGTCATGCCAATCCCATCGGCAATCAAGGGCTTGCCCAAGCGGATGCCGGTGTCAGCTGTTAGAGATTGAAGGATTTTTGGATTCGACTCTTCTTCAGGAAAGATCACAGCGACTTGCTCATCTTTTAGTTTTTTCAAAATGAGAGCCATCGTCTCAGCATCGGGAATTTGTTCGCGATTGATTCCTTGCACCGAATGCGGAGTGAAGCTGAACTCATGGCAAAAGTAGTTGAATGCGGCATGCGCGGTGGCCAAGTGGCGTGCTTCGCGAGGGATTTTTGCAATTTCGCGCTTACTCCAAGTTTCGAGTTTATCGAGGGATTCGCGGTAACGCTCAGCACTGGCGCGGAATTCATCTGCATGCTCGGGCGCAGCTTGCACGAATGCATCGGCTACGACTTGGGTGGCGCGGCGGAACGCATCGATCGAGTGCCACCAATGCGGATCAAGGCCGTGTTCGTGATCATGGCCAGCTGGCTCATCGTGATCTTCTTCGTGATCGCAACCACCTTCAAGCGATGGCAACGTGGCTCCTACTTCAATGATTGTTGCCTGGCCGCCTATGATTTCGCGAAGTGTCGGTAAGTAGCTTTCGAGACCTTTACCGGAGGCGAGATAGAGCTGCGCGTTGCCAGTTTTTTTCAAGTCCTCACTGGTCGGTTGAAAATGGTGTGGATCCCCATTCGGCCCTAACAAATCGATCACCATCACCTGCTCGCCGCCTACGTTGCGGGCGATGTCTCCAAGAAGAGGATGCAGAACAACCACTTTGAGAGGTTCGGCACTGAGTTGGCACGCCAAGACGGCACATACGATCGCTAATAGAATTTTCATAGGATGAGTCTAAGTGAATAGCACCTTCATGCAAGTTACTTGCAGATCAAAGTGCCCATTTCTGATTTTCAAAGACACCATCAATGGTCGCCCGCTGATCACTGCGATTGAGAATTTCCACATCACCGCGAAGAATGGTATTGGGAGTGAAAAAAATTGGCCCCTCGATCCGCAATGAATCGCAGTCCACCAAACTTGGAAGTCCGAGATCGTCGAGCGAATCGACTAATTTATATTCATCGGAAAGCGAAATAACGGGGGGAATTCCAGCACGTTTTGGATGGAGTGCCACTTGGCCCTCCTCGGAAATTTCGTAGGCATCTGAGCGCAGTGCGAACAAATCTGCCGTCGTTTTCACTGGCGCGAAACGGCTCCTCGGCACTTCTAACGCGATGGCACCTTCAAAGCACTCGATCGCAGCACCCATCGCAATTTCTAACTGAACTACTGCGGGCGACGTAGAATCGCGAGGATCGACGGTTTTTTTGTTCACGATCATCGGCAGCGGCAAAACGCCATCGTTGGCGGCAAGTTTTTCTTTCAGCACATCGAGCCTGAGCCAAATGCTATTGGTGTTGAAAAATGCGTGGCGCTCGATGTCTTGGAAAAATGGCTCATCATCCTTCGGGCATTGGGCCACTTCGCGCAGCAGCAATTGGCCATCGCTGCGGCGCATCGCGAGGTGGCCGCCTTTGCGATCTGCGGCAGTGCGGCGAGTGACTTCCATCATGAAAGGTGCGCCGGATTGTGCAAAATGCTGGAGTAATTTTTCATCGGCAATGGCACCTAAATTGTCTGAATTGGAGACAAACGCGTAGCGAATTCCCTGATCTAACAGTTTATCCAACCAGCCGCTGCCGACGAGGGCGGGGTAAAGATCGCCATGGCCCGGTGGGCACCACTCGAGCGATGGATCCTGTGGCCACGTGACTGGCTGCTGAGTCGCAGCATCAATTTTTGGGATCTGATTTTGCATCATTTCCACCTCATCCGCACTTGCTAGATTCTTATCAGCGTAGCGTTGGAGATGATCTAACGTATCTTGGCTGGTGCTGAAGCTATTCATCAAAAGCAAGCGCACCGGATGCCCACAGCGTTGACGTAGGTCGAGAGTTTGGCGCACCATGAGATCGATGAAATTCAGCCCGGGCTTGACGTCTAACAGACTTTTTGCGGCTTGAAGTCCCATGCTCGTCCCGAGCCCGCCGTTGAGTTTGATCATCACCAATTGTGAGAGCAAATGACTCGCATTTTCGGCTGCATCTAACTGATCCGCCGACGGCAGATTTTCTACCGATTCGATTTCACTTTCCGGGATGAGGCCGGTTTCTTGTCTTAGCAGGGCTTCGTAATTTCTGCGAAATGAGCGGATGACCGCGTCATTGAGGCCCACACTTTGCATTTTTTTTTCAAATAGATCGAACATCGTCATCAAAAGTTCACGCCAACGCGTTTTTTGCATCGTGAAAGCATGCTCGGTGGTGGTCACGTTCAATCCATCTTAAGCCCACTTTTTTTAGGCCGCCGCGGAACTCACCGGCATCAGGCAACGGACACCTGCTTTGGAGTGCAATCCTTGCGGCTGATTAGGCCACTTCAAATTCATCACATTTGAAAGATTCAAAAACATGTGTCCGCTGCCGGATGCCGGTGCGCTAGGGTGGGGGGCCATTGAGCTTTGATTGATTCGCAGCTCAACTTTATGCTTAAGTGAAAATTACTTTTAATAACGAATTAATCGTTTTTTTATACATTTAAGAAAAAAACATGACAAGCGTGAATGTCTCGCTTACAAGTAAATTTATCTTAATGATTAAGACTACTTAACGAAGGAGAAAACGATGGGAAATTTGACGAATCAAGAAAACTGGGCGGCGCATGAGCGGTTGCGGATGGTCGAGCTTTGCCTCTGGTGGCGAGGTTGGGTGGGGCGCAGTGACTTGATAGAGTGGTTTCGTATTTCGATGGCCCAAGCGTCGAGTGATTTGCAAAAATACATCGAGATCAATGAAGAGGGGATTCTCTATCAGACGAAGCGTAAACGTTACGAGGCGACGGCGGATTTTAAGCCGCATTTAGCAACGCCAAATTTAGATGAAGCGGTGGCAGTTTTGTTAGGAGCGAATGTGAGCATGGCGGCAAGTCGCTCGGATTCGAGCGAAGCATCGGGCGGACAATGGGCGGTTTTACAGATGCCGATGCGGCGAGTGGATTTGGATGTTGCGCGGCGAGTGATGATGGCGCTTCTAGCAGGAAAAAAAATTACGGTGGAGTATCTCTCACTTTCATCCGGCATCAAAGGCCCGCGTGTTTTGCATCCTAGCGCCATGGCTTGGGATGGACACCGCTGGCATTTGCGTGCTTGGTGTGAGCAACGCTCGGCTTGGAGAGATTTTGTGTTAGGGCGCATTCAGTCCGCAAGTTGGCCTGAGCTGGCGGGCCAGAAATTACCTGAAGATGAGGCATGGAATACTTGGGAAGACCTGAAATTGCAGATCAATCCGATGCTCGACGAGGGCAAAAAAGAATCACTCAAGCTTGATTATGGACTCAATTCTGATGTGTTAGAAATGAGAGTGCGCCAAGCATTTAAGCGCTATTGGTTGGCGGAGATGCATCTCCACGAAGAGGGCGATCCGATTGTGCCGCATTTTGTCATCCCAAAGGCATCTTCGTGAGAGACCCATTTTCTAACAACCGCTGATTGAAGAGCCATTGGATCACTTCCGGATTTTGGTAAGTTTTCGCCCACGAATCATGGCCTACATTTGGATAAAGTGTGAGCTTGGCGTGTCGCAATGCGGCTGCCATTTCTTGGGAAAATAAAGCTGGCACCACGCTATCCATTTCTCCGTGGAAAATCCAAATCGGTTTTTCAGCAAAAGCCGTGGTGTCCTCAGCAATGCCCGCCCCGCAGATCGGCATGGCGGCGGCAATGGGAAGTCGATTGCGGCGCAGCAATTCCCATGTCCCATAGCCGCCCATGGAGATGCCCGTGAGGTAGAAGCGGGACGGATCAATGCGTGGATCGCTGAGCTTTGACGTTACCAATTCCTCGAGTGCATCTAACAGTAAATTTTCATCTGGAGTGGAGATCGGGCGCATGGTCGCCTTATCGATCGGCCGCCAACGAATCTCAGTTGGGCATTGAGGAGCTAACAAAAAAGAAGATTGGCCCAATTTTTTCATGGTGACGAGTAAGTCGGGCATGCCCTGCTGCATTTGGGAAATGTTGTCATTGCCGCGCTCACCGGAGCCATGAAGAAAGAGCACTAACGGGTAACGAGCATTATTGTTAGATGGAGTTGGCTCGATCCATTGGTAAGGCAATTTCATGCCATGGCTTGATGAAAATTGTTGAGCCTGCGTGCTAAAATCAGGCTCAGAAACGTCTTTGGATTTGACGCGTTGGGGCACTTTTTTCTTGAACCGATCCGCGATGATGGCTGTTAGAAAAAGGATGCTTACCAGCACGATCGGACCGAGAACGTTCCCATACTTTGGCCAATCAAAAAATTGGGGAAACCCTAACATGATGCTGACGGCGAGGGAATGAACGGAAAAAACAGCCAAAGAATTTCTGCCCATAACCGAGAAAAAAGGAATCGAAAATCGTGTTGGCCAGCGCCGCACAGCGCAAGCGACGAGGATAAAAACAAGGCAAGTATTCAATACTCTGAGTGGAGGTAAGACCGTTTTGTTAGATAGGCTAAACCACGTTTCTTTCGAGATGCCGAGTGTGATCCAGCCGTGACTCGTCGCGCTGAGGAATATGACGCAAGCCAAGCACAGAATGATTTGCAAACGATTGGGTAGCCAAAGTGCTGGCAGCCCGATGGCTTGGCGATAGCCGATCCATTTTCCTAACACAAATAACAACTGCCACGCAGTGAAATGAAATGCTCCGGTATTGTAAAATTCATTTGCGTAAGGCAGCGGCTGAAGAAAGAGATTGGTGAGCAGCCAGACTACCATTGATGCAGCCAACACTCGCAGTGCATGGCCCGAAATAAACAGCTTCAAAATCAGCGGAGAGAGCAGCAGGAACCCACAATACATGGGTAAAATGTCGAATAATCCAGGCTGATAGATCAGCAATGCGGTGTTGAGTAATAATGGCCATGGTTGTTCTAACAAAATCCATGGGGTGGAAAATGGCAATTTGCCAGTGACTTGCTGATAGAAAAACATCCACAGCAGGACTCCAACGATGCTCGCAAGATGGGCAAAGTAGATCGTGCGGCAGCGCTTCAGAAGCAAGCCACTTGTCATTGATGCCCCTGCATTGAGCCATTTTTTGCTGTAAATTTTCCCGACCATCAAGCCGGCAAGAAAGATGAATCCTTCCGCGGCGGTCACATGCCCAAAAGGCTGCTGTGTCAGCCAGTAGAGAAATGACGGGATGTGATTCAGTCCCATAACGACCAGCAGAACGCCTCTCAACGTGTCATATGCTGGCTCGCGAGCGCTAGAAGGACGGGGTGTCTGCATTCCTAATGGGCTGGGTTTTGTATGCGGACTCGATCGACATGATTTTTGATCGGAAAAGCGTGAATGGGTTCAATCGCTTTGCAACGCATTATGTGAGTTTGCCCACCAGAATAGATGTTAGGTGCACTTTACTGAGTCCTTCCGTTTTGGAGGAAATTTTTCAGAATTGCTCAAGTGGATTGCATGGCTAGCTTTGAGTCATGAAATTGATTTGTCTTTTGCTCACCGCATTCTTTTGGATCGGCATGATTGTTGATCAGGCTCAGGCATCTCCTGAAAAAACTTCGCGCATCAAAGAAGCATATCAGCAGGCGATGACGGCATGGATCGAGCGCATGCGCGGTGCCAAAGATCAGGAACAGCGCACTGCCATCGAGGCGACTCGTCCTGATCCAGCGAAGGCAGCCCGTTCCATCTGGGCGCAAATTTTACCTGATCTTAATCAATCATGGACGATTGCTCCAGCGAGCTGGTTTTTACAAGTCACTCAACCGCTCACATCAGAAGACCAGACCGGCATCAAGCGGCCACTTTTTGGCAAAGAGACAGATGCCATTTTTCAAGCATTCGAATCTCACCACTTAGCCAGCAAGCAAATATCAGATAGCTTCCCAGCGTTGGTAGCCTTGCGCGATCCACGTGCGTTAGAATTACTTAAAAAAATCCAGGAAAAGCATCCTGATCAAAAAGTGCAGGGTGTGGCTGCATTGGCCGCAGCCATCAAGCTCAAAGAACTTGGCGATGGACCTGACCTCATGAAGCTGCGGCTTCAATATTTGCGCAAGGCGGTGATCCAAAGCTCTGAAGAAAAACTCGATGGCATGCCGGTTTCGCAATTGGCGGAAGACGAGCTTTATATCATTCGTTTTCTAACAAAAGGCCGCGTCGCTCCCGATCTAACAGGAATGGATGCCGAAAATCAAGCACTCAAGCTTTCCGATTACCTCGGTAAAGTCATCGTGCTTGTGTTCTGGAGCGCGGATGACGCGGAATCCGCACGCTTGGTCGAAATGACGGCTGATCTAGCAGAAAAAATGAAAGGCAAACCAGTCGTCGTTCTTGGCGTGAATCCAGATCCGCTGGATCGGCTTCGGGCATTGCAAGCTGACGGACGAGTCACTTGGCGCAATTTTTCCGATGCCGAGCGCGCGCTCTCGAAACAATTCCGCATCGGCCAATCGCCACTTGTATATGTGTTAGATCAACAACGAAAGGTTCATTACACTGGGCTGCCGGGCTCATTCGTGGAAATGATTGCTAGCGGATTAGTCGATCAACAACCAGCTCAGGAAAATCCCTCCAAGCCAGAGAACTAACTGGCAATCGATCTCTACTAAAAACTTAACGGACGGCTTAGCGATGTGATTTCACACACCTACTGGATGCCAAGTGGTCTTAAACTCCAAGCACGAGCGGATTGCGTAAAGTCCCTGCTGATTCGCTGATTCCCAATCGATGGGTTTCTCCTCTGAGAAAAATTGCACACGCTTCACACACTCTGCTGCCGCCGATTGGATCGCGGTGCGCTCATGCAAATTGGCAACAGCTGTGACGGCGCGAATTTGAGCATGGCTGGCAAATGTTTCTAACATATCCTTGCGGCTTCCAGTGAGAAGATTGACCACTCCGCCGGGTAAATCACTGGTGGCTAAAATCTCGCCTAACAGAATCGATGGGTAGGGCCGCGATTCGGATGCGAGTGCGACGACGCTATTGCCAGCGCTGATGGCTGGTAAAATCATGGATAGCAAACCTAACAGACTTGGTTGTTCGGGAGCGAGGATGCCAATGATGCCCATCGGCTCCGTTACTGTGAAATTAAAATGGGCGGAGGAAACCGGATTCACGCTGCCTAGCAATGCCTGAAATTTATCCGTCCATCCGGCGTAGTGGATGATGCGGTCGAGCGTGATTTCCACTTCGCGCTTGGCTTGCTTCAGATCCGTATCTGTTAGAGCAATCGCACTCGCCAGCTCGTCTTTGCGAGCTTCGAGCATTTCCGCGATGCGGTAGAGAATTTGCCCGCGATTGTAAGCATTGCGTTGGGCCCAAGCAGCACCTGCTTTGGCGGCGGCTTCCACTGCATTGCGCACATCCTTGCGCGTGCAGGCTGGAATGTTCGAGTGGAATTTGCCATCCGCACCATGGAGTGTGTAGGTGCGGCCACTCTCTGAGCGGATAAATGCTCCGCCGACGTAACATTTCGGAGTCTTGGTAATTGGGAGACGGTTCATGCGTTTTGAAAATGGTTGCGATCAATCGATGGTGGCGTAATCTAACAAACCTTGCATGCCGCCTTCGCGCCCGAAGCCGGATTCTTTGTAACCACCAAATGGCGATGCGGGGTCAAATTTGTTATAGGTGTTGGCCCAGACGACGCCGGCCTTGAGCTCGGTGCTCATTTTTAGAATGCGCGAGCCTTTATCCGTCCACACTCCGGCACTCAATCCATAAGGTGTGTTGTTCGCTTTTTCGATCGCCTCTTCTGGCGTGCGAAAGGTGAGGATCGATAGCACCGGGCCAAAAATTTCTTCCTTGGCGATGCGCTGGCTTTGCGAAACATCCGTAAACAGGGTAGGGGGGAAATAGTAGCCATTTTTCGGCAATTGGCAGGCTGGCTGATAGATCGTCGCCCCTTCATCGATGCCAGCCTGAACGAGATGCTCAATGCGCTTGAGTTGTTCAGACGAATTGATCGCGCCGATGTCGGTATTTTTATCTAACGGATCGCCAGTGCGCAATGTGGCAAGGCGTTGCTTGAGCTTTTGGCAAACTTGCTTGGCGATGGATTCTTGAACGAGCAGGCGAGATCCCGCGCAGCAGATGTGCCCTTGATTGAAAAAAATGCCATTGATGATGCCCTCCACCGCTTGATCAATCGGGGCATCTTCAAAAATGATGTTCGCTGCTTTTCCTCCCAATTCTAAAGTGAGTCGCTTGCCGCTGCCTGCGAGTGCGCGTTGGATCGATTTCCCAACTACGGTGGATCCAGTAAATGCAATTTTCGCTGCGGTGGGATGATTCACAATCAGCGAGCCTGTTTCGCCCGCGCCGGTGATGATGTTGACTACACCCGGGGGCAGCTCCGCATCTAACAAAATTTGTGCGAATTTAAGCGCGGTGATGGATGTCGTCTCGGCTGGTTTAATCACCACGGTATTGCCCATCGCCAGAGCTGGAGCAATTTTCCAAGCCATCATCAGCAGTGGAAAATTCCATGGAATGATTTGGCCAATCACGCCCAGCGGTGAAACTTGGCGGCCCGGGGCCACGTATTCTAACTTATCCGCCCAGCCTGCATGATAGAAAAAATGGGCAGCTGCCATCGGAACATCAAAATCGCGTGCTTCTTTGATCGGCTTGCCACCATCGAGTGTTTCCGCCACCGCGAATTCACGCGCCCGATCTTGCAGCAAGCGGGCGATGCGGTAGAGGTATTTGCCGCGCTCTTTGCCGGGCAATTTCCCCCACGAAGAAAATGCCTTCTCGGCTGCCTGATAGGCAAGGTCCACATCGGATTTTCCTGCAATCGGAATTTCTGATAGTTTAGCCGCATTGCGTGGACTTAATGAATCGAAATATTTTTTCGTTAGTGGTGCACGGAATGAGCCATTGATGAATAACTGGTAGCGCGATTGGATGTTAGGATCCGCGGTCTCCGGAGCGGGATCGTATTCCCAGAGATTTCCAAAAAGTAATTCTCTAACAGGTGTGCGTTTGGCAGGCATGGCGCGCTTTGTTTAGTAAGCAGAAGATGATTCAGAGAACGTGTAGGATGCTTGATAAACGCCAGTCGTTTCTTTCACCCATTGGCGCAGTAAATCGTTGAGCAAGGCAGAAGCTCCGAAGCGGTAACGGGCAGGCGTGAGCCACGCATCTCCAAGCGTCTCTTTAACCGCAACTAGAAATTGTAATGCTTGCTTGGCTGTGCGGATGCCTCCTGCGGGCTTCATGCCAATCGAAATGCCGGTCTCAAAATAGTGGTCTCGGATGGCTTCTAACATCACTTGATTGTTGCCTAACGTCGCGTTGCTCGAAGTTTTTCCGGTGGAAGTTTTGATGAAGTCTCCTTCGCGCAGCACTTGCATCGCCAGTCGCGAGGCGGCACGGATGAGATCGTATGTTTCCAGCTCGCTGGTTTCCAAAATTACTTTCAGCGCGCACGGTCCGCAGCAATCGCGAACGGCGGCGATCTCATCTTGCACCATGGCGAGTTCACCTGTTAGAAAGGCACCACGATTGATGACCATATCGATCTCATCCGCGCCAGCATCCACCGCCGAGCGCACCTCGGCCAAGCGCAACTTGAGTGGCAATTGCCCAGATGGGAATGCGGTGGCGACAGAGGCGACTTTGACCGATGTGCCACGCACGCATGCCGCTGCGTATTTGACCATCGATGGGTAAACGCAGACTGCCGCGGTGGTTGGCAATTCCGGATCGTCGTGGGGGCGTATGGCTTTTTGGCATAGTGAAGCGACTTTGCCAGGTGTGTCTTTTCCTTCGAGGGTTGTGAGATCCACCATGGATATGGCCAACTTGAGTCCCGCGCGCTTCGCTTGTTTTTTAATACTACGAGTGCCGTATTTAGAGACACGCTCTTCAATACCAATTGCATCGACGGTGCCGACCTCTTGGATAAGTTGCCGCAGCGTCGCTGGGGATTTACGTATCATATCGGCAAACAATGCGGCGTAATCATATTCTGCCAAGGCGCAATTCCATGGCGGATGAAAAATTTCTTGACCGCAAAAACTTCATCTTATGTAAATCATCGCGTCAGTTATGTTAAAAGAATTTAAAGAATTTGCACTCAAGGGGAACCTAATCGATATGGCAGTCGCCTTCGTGATGGGTGCGGCATTTACGAAGTTTTCGACATCATTCATCGAAGACCTGATTATGCCTCTCATTGGGAAAGCTTCCGGTGGGATGGACTTCTCTAACATGTTCATCGCACTGTCTAATAACGTGACTGCAACCAACCTTAAAGACGCGAAAGATCAGGGTGCTGTATTTGCTTACGGAAACTTCATCACCGTAGGCATCAATTTTTTGATCGTCGCGTTCGTGATGTTCTTGGTCGTTAAAGCGATCAATCGCGCTAAAGCAGCGATGGCCAAAGAACAGGCAGCCGCCCCACCGCCAGAGCCTAGCAACGAAGAAAAATTGCTCACAGAAATTCGTGATCTTCTCAAAACCAAAGCATAACTGGTTAGCTGTCTGGAAAATTCATGAAACCGCTTCAATTGTTTCAATAAAGCGAATGTCCAAGTTTCATTCTCTTATCATGAACAATGTCTAAATTTTGCTGGCGATGGATGTCTTCAGATGTTAAAGTGTTGTTATAAAAATTGAGTAATGAACATGAACTTGGCACGCTCATTGCTCATTTACTAATGCCAACCTGTCAATTTATGAAAAAAATCGAAGCGATTATCAAACCATTCAAGCTTGAAGAAGTCAAAGAAGCTCTCGCCGAAGTCGGCGTTCAAGGAATGACCGTCACAGAAGTTAAAGGCTTCGGTCGTCAGAAGGGCCATACTGAAATCTATCGTGGCTCCGAATACACCGTGGATTTCTTGCCGAAAGTCAAAATTGAAGTGGTTGTGGATGACTCCCAATCGGATGCGGTCGCCTCGGCAATTGTGAAAAGTGCAAATACCGGCAAAATTGGTGATGGCAAAGTTTTCATTTCCACAGTTGATGAAGCCATCCGTATTCGCACCGGTGAAACGGGCAATTCTGCTGTTGCTGTGAACTAATTTCTTAAGGCTGTCAGTCAGACAGATTTCTTTTAAATCCCGCGATGCCATAGTGCACCGCGGGATTTTTTATGTATGCTCACCATTCAGTGAGTGCCTTGAGAGTATGAATCAATTCACCGATTGCATGACGCAAACTTCCCATGGCCGCATGCTTTCCTGAAATGCTTCTTCGTAGTTTTGATAAAGCACAACATCGGATGGCTTGACAGCGAAAGGCCATGGTTGTGGTTCCGAACTCCAATTGAGTGCGATGAGAACTTCCGGATGTTCACGCCAAGCACCACGGCGATAGGCGATGACTTGGGTAGGATCCGCGAGCGGCTCAAAAGATCCGTAGATCAATGATTTCACTTTTTTCCTTAAAGCGAGCAGCTCGCGATAGCCATGAAAAATGGATTTCGGGTCCTTCAACGCGCCAGCAGCATGATGCGAGCGATGAACTTCGGCGACGGGGATCCAAGGTTTGCCATCGGTGAATCCTGCTTGCGAGCCATCATCCCATGGAATGGGCGTGCGTGAATTATCGCGGCTATCTTCCTGCACCGATGCCAGTGCCTCTCGATCTGATAGCCCCTGCTCGCGGGCAGTGCGATAGCGATTGACCGTTTGAATATCACGATAATCCTCAATGCGATCAAACGTCATATCCGTGAGACCGAGCTCTTCGCCCTGGAATAAAAACGGCGTCGCGGGTAAGGTGAGCAGCCAAGTCGCAAGCAATGTGGCAGAGGCATGGCGATAATTTTCCGGGTCGCCAAACTTGGAGATAATGCGCCGTGAATCGTGATTTCCGAGCGTCACGGTGAGCCATGATTTTTGATGCGTCGCTTGATAGAGAGTGTAAAAATTCTCGAATTGCTCTTTGCCCGTTGGTGCCCAGTGGAAATAAAAGTAAAAGGCACCGTGCAATTCTTTGGCATCATATCCGGTGAAATCTAAGGTGTTTTTTGAATCCAGACACCACGTTTCACCGACGGCATAAAGATCGCGATTCGCGAATACGGCTTGATACATTTCCTTCAAGTAGTCGTGCAGCGGCGGGTTATTGCACGAGAGGCAATTTAATGAGACAAAAGGATCCGTATTTCCCTCAGGCCTCGGTGCGTCAGGATATCCTTCCGCTTTGGCGATCATATTGATCACATCGAGGCGGAAACCATCCACGCCTTGGGCCGCCCAAAAATTGAGCACCTCGTAAAGTGCCTTGCGGACTTCTGGATTCTTCCAGTTTAGATCGGGTTGCTTAGGGGAAAATAGGTGCAGGTAGAATTGTTGTGTTGATTCGTCCCAAGTCCAAGTTGAGCCTTCAAACGCGCATTTCCAATTGTTAGGGCGGATCGGTTTTCCATTGGCATCGAAGCCTTTTGCATCCTCCCATAAATACCAATCGCGTTTCGCGTTATCGCGTGATGAGCGGCTTTCTTGAAACCACGGATGCTCGTCCGACGAGTGATTTAGCACCTGATCAAGAATCAGCCTCAGACCGCGCTCTCTCAATCCAGCAGACAACTTTTGAAAATCAGCCAAGCTGCCGTATGCGGGATCAACATCTTGGTAATTAGAAATATCGTAACCATTGTCGTCTTTGGGAGATGGATAAATGGGTGAAATCCACAAGGCATCGATCCCCAGCTCTTTTAGATAATCTAACTTGCTCAAGATGCCGGGTAAATCGCCAATCCCATCGCTGTTAGAATCCGCAAAACTGCTAGGATAAATCTGATAGAAAACAGCTTCTTTCCACCAAGCGGGAACTTCTTCAATTGTGTTAGATGGGTTTGAGTGTGTAACCATGTGACCGCCATTATGGATCAAAACCGCGGTTCATAGAAGAGATTTGCAGAGCTAAACGGTGGAAGGTGCACTCGAATGATGGCACATTATTTTATTTTTATTGAATAACGCCGAGTGGGTTAAAATTCTATTTTAGCTTCATCATCAATGACTTACATCATTTCTTTGAAGTCTCTATGGACAATGCGCAGATTTTGGGTAGCTTAACGCTTGTGAAGAGGAATTTCTCAACGCTACTCAAAACTTGCTCTGCGGTATTGCTAACCATGCCACTCATTTCTTGTGGAACTTTGTCGCAAGCAGGCCGTGATTCCGCAGGTGCGATTGCTCATGGTTCTCAAGCAGCAGGGAAAAAACTTGCCTCACTTGCGCAACTTTCACCTTTCGATGCCTTTCGTCCCGCCGGTGTGCCAGTGGTGGAGGTTCGCGAGAAAGATTTGAAAAAGATGAAAACCGGAGAGGAGCGAGCACTCGCTTATGTCAAAAGCCGCGATCGCGATGCGGTTAGAAATTCTTCTTGGTTTAGCGGACCGGTATCGTTCGAAGAAGTGCCATTGCCAGATGATTTAGGCGCTGAGGCGGACGACATTTTGTTGCCGCCGAAAAATTTTTGAAATTAACCGCCATGATGCGTTTTTCTGCAATCGTGGCTTGATGCTTTATCATTCTTAGAAATGATCCACGCATGGTCCGGCGCTACTTAGCATATTGGTCGTTTTTACTCATCATTTTAGCATTGGCGACGTCGTGCGGTGGCAATCCACCCCCAAGGTCCGCATCTTCACCGTATGGCCCGGCATCCGATGATCGGCAACCACTACGCGTCGCTGCCATTCCCAATCAGCCGCCGCCACCGATTGCAGGTGAAAGCGCCATCGTCATCGATGTAGTTAGCGGCCGAGTTTTGTATGCGAAAAATGCGGATGTGCGCCGCGAAGTGGCCAGCACGCAGAAGGTGGTTACGGCACTGTGCGTTCTCGCTGCTGGCAATATCGATCAACAAGTCACCATCACGGCATCGGATACGGATTGTGAGCCGACCAAGCTGGGCTTGAAGCCAGGTGAAGTTTACACACGGCGTGAATTACTCAAAGTGCTGATGGTGAAAAGTGCGAATGATGTTGGTCGTGCCTTGGCGCGAGATGTGGCTGGCAGCCAAGAAGGATTTTCCATGATGATGAATCAAAAAGCGGCGAATCTCGGCATGAGAAATTCGTATTTTTTGAATCCTCACGGGTTGCCAGATGCCGAGCAATTTTCCACCGCACGGGACATGGCCATTGCTGCCCGCGCCGCGTATCGCAGCCCGCTGCTGCGGTCCTACACATCGACTAAGGCCTACCGTTTTCAGTTTAACAACGGAGCAACTAGGCTGTTAGAAAATACCAACCGCCTACTCAAAACGGTGCCCTACTGTGATGGGATGAAAACTGGCACCACCAATCGTGCCGGGCGTTGTTTGATTTCGACAGGCTCACTCAATGGGCGCTCGGTGATCGTGGTCGTGCTAAAATCCACCACGCCTCATATCTGGACGGATTCTAGCAAATTGTTAGAGTGGGCGCTTGAGCGTCCCGTTGCAGGATCGTAACTTCACTTTTCTCCAGATGCGTCTGCCGTCATCCGAGCTGGAAGCACTCAAAGCGGCGGGCTTAGGCCGGACCATGCGTTTGTTAGAAGAACGGCAAGGCAGCCAAGTCGTGGCTGACGGCAAAGTGCTTCAATCGTTTGCGAGCAATGATTATCTAGGTTTTTCACAAGAGCCTAAAATTGCTCAAGCCATGGCAGAAGGGTTGCAAATTCATGGGGTTGGCTCCGCAGCATCGCGCCTCGTCTCCGGCACCTTTGGGCCACATAAGCTGTTAGAAGAAAAAATTGCGGCTTCCAAGCAAGCAGAAGCAGCCTTGGTTTTTTCCTCTGGATACGCTACCGCACTTGGCTGCATTCCTGCGATTGTTGGCAAGGGCGATTATGTGATTATTGATAAATTGGCACACGCGTGCTTGATCGATGCTTGCCGCTTGTCCGGAGCAACCTTGCGCGTCTATCCACACCAACATCTCGATCGGTTAGAATCATTGCTTAGTTTTGTTAGGGGGAAATTTCCTACGGCCCGAATTCTGGTAGTGACCGAATCGGTCTTCAGCATGGATGGAGATGTTTGCAAACTTCTCGAAACCGTGGAATTGGTCGAGCGCTTTGATGCGATGCTTTGGTTGGATGAAGCGCATGGGCTCGGCGTCTTTGGCGAGCGCGGTATGGGGCTTGCGGAACAAGAAAATTTGCAGGCTCGCATCGCCTTTCAAATGGGCACCTTGAGTAAATCCGCGGGTCTAAGCGGTGGTTATGTGGCCGCGTCTCAGGCGTGGATTGATTTGTTTGTCCACAAGGCGCGCTCCTTTGTTTATTCAACGGCACCGCCGCCAGCACTGGCCCACGCAGCGTGTGTGGCCTGGGATTGCATGCAATCTGATATGGGACGCGAGCGGCGGCAAATGCTGCGGGAGCGGATTCAAATGATGGCGCAAGTGGCGGATGTTTTTTCGCCGATTATTCCGCTGGTCCTAGGCCGCAATGAAGCAGCTTTGGAAGCATCAAAATTGTTAGAAGATGCCGGATTTTGGGTTCCGGCCATTCGTTTCCCCACGGTGCCCCACGGAAAAGCCCGCTTGAGGATCAGTTTATCTGCCGTTCATCCCTTGCCAGAAATTGAGCGGCTCATTCCCTATTTGTTAGGATTGAGATGAGCAAAGTGGGGAGGGAATACTGATCACTTGCATGCCGGCTCTTTCTGCAGCGATGATGCCTGCAGGAGCATCTTCTAACACCAAACAAGCCGCCGGGTTCACATTCATTAACTTGGCCGCTTTGAGAAACATGTCCGGTGCTGGTTTTCCTTCTTTGACATCATCGGCGGTAATGACTTCATCAAACCAATCCGAGACGTTGAGCATGCTAAGTGTTTTTTCAACCACCATGCGCGAGCCACCAGAGGCGATGGCAAGCGGCACTTTTCCTCGTAGTGATTGAGCAAAATTTGCCACTTCATCAATTAAAGTTATCTGATGGAGGCGATTCAGAAATGCTTCACGTTTTGCGAATGCGACTTCTTCAGGATTCAGCTTGAGATGATAAACATCATTGAGCTCGCCAACGATGTCTTTGGTCGGACGACCGCCCATCGCAAAGAACACATCTTCCTTAAAAATTCCTGCTGCTCCATACAGTGCCAACGCTTCACACCATGCGTCAAAATGCGCCGGCATGGAATCGACAAGTGTGCCGTCACAATCAAAAATGACCGCATCAAACCCAGACGTTGGAAAAGAAAAAGAACCGATACTTGCCATGACGCGCAGTCCATAGAAGCAGTTGTTATCAATGGCAAGCCATGGTTGTGGAAATTGGCTTTTTTTGATTCGCGATTCAATGGACGATTTAATCTTATCTCCCCAAATGCTCGAGTCGCTAAAAACAGCGGCTGTTGGCTAACGTCTTTTAAAATCCAGCGAGCCCTCACTTGGGCTTCGATGCGGATAAGCTAGTCGATTTTTGCCACCTCCACTTTGAAGAATAGGCGGGACGGATTTGTTCCTGTGGCTGTTGCAGTTACTGTGGTGGTGCCCGCTACGGGTGTGTTCAGCTGAATTGTGAAGTTCACGGTGGTTCCTCCGCTTGACGCACCGCCATCATGGAAAGTGGTGAGGTCGGTTGACCAGCGGTATCTTGCACTGAGGTCTGGAGCGAGAATTCCTTGT
Organism: Verrucomicrobiota bacterium; assembly: GCA_004294095.1. GTDB lineage: Bacteria > Verrucomicrobiota > Verrucomicrobiia > Verrucomicrobiales > Akkermansiaceae > Luteolibacter. The sequence continues at coordinate 2,930 of RDZR01000032.1, read as the reverse complement.
GGGTGAGTGAATACAAAAGCGCCATTCACATTGCCAGCGGAGACTGCAAGTAAGCCCTGCGTGGGCCTGCCTGGGTGAGTGCCGAAGAAGTTTTCTATACCGTTATCAATACTATCGCCGTCAGGATCGTCAAAGAGATCTCTGTCGGCTGCCGTAAGCCCAAATTCTGGCCTAGAAATCCAAGTGCTAAACGTGCCGAAGTTCAACAGGAGATCAGCAAAACCTGGATAGGACACCGTGGCCAGAGCAGAACCATGGACCATCGAGAGATAAGGGCTGTCGTATGCTTTTGGAGGATTAAGATTCACGGTAGATCCGTTTACGAGCGGTGTTGTTTTGCTATTGGCATAAACAGTGAAGACATCGCCCGCCTCGCTGGTGTAGTTGAGTGTGTTAGACGTGAAGGTTAGAGTATTAGCAATCACCGAGGATTGGAACGCTGCGAAGTCTGTGTAATTCGCAACTTGGCCCATCTGAATAATCACCGGCGCCCATATGTTGCTCATGGCAAGATCTACCCCATGTGCCGCAGCTCCAGCGCTGTAGGTGCCATCCGCTGGCCGCAGCGCGCAGTAGGCGTTACCACTTCTAATGAAAAGCCAGCCGCCAGTTTCAACACGCGTATTCCAGAGTTTTTGGGCCACAAAAACCAAGGTGCCATTACCGCTGCGGTTTGCGTTCTGGTCGCGTTGCACGATCATGCAGTTGGCTCGAGTGATGCCGTTGAGATCGGCGTAGCTCTTATCATCGCTGGCAGCCCCTTTGCCAAAGACCATGACGCGGTCATTTACTCCGGTGCTGAACATCACGCCCATGGCGCGATTTTGGTCGATGATTTGCACATAGTCCCTGTTCATGTCAAAGGTCATGGAGCCCATTGTGAAATCAGGTGTGACCCATGTATCGCGGCGGATGAATGAATTACCGTTGTCAAAAGCGATGAAATTGTCATCGCCTAAAGTTCCACCACTGAGGCCAAAGCGGCGAGAGGTATATAGATAGTTTGGACGGGCACCTGATGCGCAAGCGGTGATGATAGGGGGAACGCGATAGGAACTTGCGGAGGTTATTAAGCTATAGGTGCGGGAAATGCCAACATTGCTATGCCATCCGTAGGCCCAAAGCAGCTCATCGAATGAATATGTGCTGCCAAGGCGAAGATAATCGTCCTTGTAGCAGCGTGTTTGCCCGCCGCCCCGTGTGCCGGAGGTGCACCAGTCTGAAGCGCTGTCAGCCCAATACAGATCAATAAAGCTTTTGGCTAAGGCACGGAGGGTCGGTGATTCGGCAAAGTCCATGATGTTGTAATAAACGCCGACGGAGTATTTCGCGTAGGTTGGGTTTGCGATTTCCGCGTTGATGCCTTCGCGAGCACGATCTACGAAGTAACGTGGAAAATACTCGCTCCATGCTGCTGCGTGTTGGGCGATAGTCCCGCCATCGGCTAAAACAATGTTGGGACCATAGCCCGGCGCGTTTTTGAGGGCCTCAGCGCAGAGTAAAAAGCCACCCTTTTGCATCGCGTCATGATTTTCACTACCATGATAGACCCAAGCCGAGCGCTGTGCATCACTGAGTTTACTGCGGCTCCGAATCCACCGCCACATCATGTTTAAAATATTGCTGCGAGCCATTGGTGTGAGACGGGCGTTCATTGTTGGGTCATGGTAAATTCGCCACATCATGTGTAGCCAAAAGTAGGACTCAAAGTCGATCGTGTCGGTATCTGGAACCGGATAGTTGCCGTGGAATTGGTTGATTAAATCATTGGCGGTCACCACGGTGGTGCCAAGATTTAACGCGGCCAGTGCGTAGGAAGCCATCCCAGGTGCATTAGTCGTCGCAGGCCAAGGATTTGTGATGTTTTGTTGCATCATTCGCGTGAGCCGCCCATCCACAGTGGCCAAATCAGGAAGCGAGGTGAAATTGACAAGAGAGGTGAAACTCCACCCGGTAGGGTTTGAGATTCCTGGGAAAAATCCGCCAGTCGTATTGCGCAACGCAGTAGGATCAATTAAAACATGATATGCCGTTCCATTTTCAAAATTGTTAACGGGATTGATCGTCACCTGCGCTCCGGTCAACGTTACAGCTGTGGAGGTTACGACGAGAGTTTCAAACACCGTGCCATCCGAACGAAAAATGGTAATGTTGCCGGTTCCTTTTTGCATGGTTTCATTGAATGTCGCAACTAAGTTAGCATTCAGTGCTACGGCAGTTAAGCCAGAGGCTGGGCTGGTGCTCGAGAGCTCTGGGGCGCCATTGGTAGGAGAAAAGATCGCAGCAGATGTTGCCGGAGAGGAAATATTTGTGTCTCCAAATGTATAAGTCTGAGTGCCAGAAAGCTGGCCAGTGGAGTAGCTTGCGGCAGCATGGGCGGAGCCAATGTTCGTCGAATTATAAATTTCTGTATGTCCAGCAGGTAGAGTGATGGTGCCACCGCCGTTAGCGGCATAGCCACTCATCACGAAACTGCCAGATTGCGGCACTGACAAAGAAACGCTGTTAGAAGAACTGGCAGATGCCGTGGCGGCAACGCCATTTTCAGCTCCGGAGATTGAAACCACGCCTACGGCGATCCCATTCGAGGTGCCTGCTCCAAGGTTAACCGATAGATTTGCTGCGCCGCCGGTGAACGGATTGTCCAAATAGAAAATGCCCAAATTTCTTCCGACACTCGCAACCGCTCGGGTTAAGTTGACTCCATGATAGGTGATTGAGGAGATCGCTTGTCCCTCCGAACTGACTTGCACGATGAGCTTGTTGGCGGTAGTCCCTGCGTTGAATGAAACAACCGCGCTTTTCGCTTCGCCGGCATCAGGTGATACCACCGATGCAGAATTGACGACAACGATATCAGCCAATACGGAACCGATTGTCATCGTGCAGTAAGTAATGAATGATGCCAGCTTTTTCATGTTTTTTTTTTT
>RDZR01000065.1 GCA_004294095.1 Verrucomicrobiota bacterium | reverse complement strand
TATGGTGCTCCATTAAGCACGGCACTTAGCACCAGCAGCGAAGCCGATGCAGTGGTCAGCCTGCCCCACCCCGTCACTCCCGAGCCCGGCGCCATGGTCAACTCACGCCTGCCAATCATCACCGTGGATTTGTCAAAAGCGGAAAATTTGGATCCAGCATCTTTGGTGATGCAAGTTTCTGGATTTGGCAATGTGCCCGCAATCTATCAGCCAGAAACGAAACAATTTTCATGGCAAGTCAATCGTCCGCTACGCCAGAAAGGCTGCCAAGTTCTGGTGCAATGGAACAATCTCTCGGATAAAAAACCGGCCACCCCGCTCCGGTGGGCTTTTGAAATTGATCGCACCTCGGCATATTTGCCGGAAGGCGACGTCCCTGCTCCGTAATTTCTAACAAGATAGTGATTTATGTTTAGCAATCTAACAGATAAACTCGATAAAACATTTCGCGACCTCCGCGGAGTGGGCCGCATTTCGGAAAGCAACATCTCCGATGCCATGCGAGATATTCGCATTGCTCTGTTAGAAGCAGACGTTGAGTTCGGCGTGGCCAAAGATCTCATCACGAAAATTAAAGAAAAAGCACTCGGCGAGGACGTGCTGAAATCGATCAAGCCCGGCGAACAAATCGTCAAAATTTTCCACGATGAATTGGCTATTTTGTTAGGCGGAGATGCCGCACCAATCGATCTCACTCCGCCCGCCCGCATTTTGATTTGCGGCCTAAACGGAGCTGGAAAAACAACCACCGCCGCCAAACTCGCCCAGCGTTTAAAAAAAGAAGGACGCAAGCCGCTGCTCGTCGCTTGCGATCTTTACCGCCCCGCGGCGATCGATCAGCTCAACACACTCGCCATGCAAGTGGACGTGCCGTGTTACACTCCAGAAGCGACCGAAAAGGACGTGATCAAAGTGGCTAAAGACGCACTCGCATGGGCTGCGATGCAAAATGGAACGGTGATTATCTTCGATACCGCAGGCCGCCAAGAAATAGACCAGCCACTCGTCGAGGAGCTCAAACGCCTCCACCAATTTTTACAACCACGCGAGACCTTACTCGTCGCCGATGCAGCCACTGGCCAACAAGCGGTGTCAGTGGCCCGCCACTTCGATGATGCCGTCGGCCTCACGGGAATCATCCTTAGCAAGCTCGATGGCGATGCGCGAGGTGGTGCCGCACTTTCCATGCGCGCGGTCACTGGCAAGCCGATCAAATATGTGGGAGAAGGCGAAAAACTCGACCAGTTATTCGAATTCCACCCAAGCCGCATGGCAGATCGCATTCTCGGCATGGGCGATATCGTCACCATGGTCGAGCAAGTGGCCGATAAGGTGAATGAGGCAGATGCGATGCGATCGATGAAGCGCATGCAAGAAGGCAAATTTGATTTTAACGACTTCTTGGAACAAATGCGAATGATCCAAAACCTCGGCCCACTTGAAGGGCTGTTAGGCATGATGCCAGGATTTTCTAAAATCAAAAAACAACTTCCCGCCGGTGCTCTCAATAACAGCAAAATCAAGCGCACCGAGGCGATCGTGCTATCGATGACATTGCAAGAACGCAGCAAACCAGACATCATCAAAGGCACGCGCCGCCAACGCATCGCTGAGGGCTCCGGAACGAGTCTGTTAGAAGTCAATCAACTCATCAAGCAATTCAGCGAAATGCGAAAAATGATGAAATCGCCCGGCAAAATGAATGCCATGATGAAGCAGATGGGCGGCATGTCTGGCATGAAGGACATGATGAAGGGCTTTGGCGGAAAATTCCCATTCTAACAAATTTCTTGAACCCGCATGTCTTCTACATCTGCGGCGCGACGGCTTCCGGCAAATCTGCGGTGGCCATCGATTACGCACGGCAGCACGGAGGAGAAATCATCAATGCGGATGCGTTCCAACTCTACCGCGGGCTCGAAGTTCTAACAGCCTCCCCCACGGCTGAAGATCTTGCGCTTGTGCCACACCATCTCTACGGCGTGCTTGCTTCTCACCAAGCTGCGGATGCCCAACAATTTTGCCTGATGGCCCAATCCGCCATCGAGGAAATCAACTCACGAGGCAAGCTCGCCATCGTCACCGGCGGCTCAGGCCTGTATTTGAAATTTCTCACCCATGGTGCCGCTCCGTTGCCGCGGCCCGATGCAGCACTACGCGAAGAACTCAACGCTCTCAGCCTTGATCAACTCGTCGCACGGTTGATCGAGCTCGACCCGCTCGAAGCCTCGCGCACCGCGCTGAAAAATCGCCGCTTCGTCTCCCGAGCCGTGGAAATTTGCCTACTTACCGGCGGGAAAGCATCAGCACTGCGAGATGGCTGGCATGCAAAAACAACAGCATGCGCCGCACAGCTACAAGGCATCGTCATTCATCGTGATCGTGCCCAATTACACCAGCGCATCGCAGCTCGCACACGCATCATGTTAGAAAATGGTGCCATCGATGAAGTTGCTTCACTCAAGGATCCATCTAACAATCTAACAAAAGCAATCGGCTACGCACAGATTCGAGATTTTCTCGATGGTAAAATCGATCTCGCTACCTGCGAAGAGCGCATCGTCATCGCCACTCGCCAATATGCGAAACGCCAAGAAACGTGGTTTCGCCGCGAGCAATGGCTTACTCCGCTCGAGCGATAAAAAATGCTGCCAGGGAAGCCGCAGCAAGACAGGACAAACTACCGTTGCTCCGATCAAGGCCTGGCGGGGTTCGCTTGCCGGCCCTCTGCGACCCCTGACAGCGGCACCACCCAAAACGAGAATGCTACTTTGATCAATGCGATTTTTCAAATAACTCGAAGCACCGCCCAAAATTGACGGCTCTCCTGGGCGCGATCAAATCACAACCGCATGATCGACTCGATTTCGATCCATCCAAATTGGCGCGAACCTATGCGCAGGCGTAATTGCGATCGATCTTTTGGCGGATTCAAATCGCTCAGAGTGATCATGCCTTCAAAAACTTGATCCTCGCCTTTAAGCGTCAGCCGCACCATCGAACCAATGACAATCCCATACCGAGACTCAAACTTTTTCTTCTGCTCATCCAACTCTTCGCGCCATTTCCGATAGCCAAAATCATCCCCATCCGAATCAAAATCGAACATGCCCTGATTGAAGTTCGTTCCACTCATTTTCCGCCGCTATTCATCATCACCTACTGCTTCGTGAAGGTGATCCCATCACAATGAAGCGTCCCTGAATGATCCATGCATCGATTATTTTGGCGGATTGCCCGTTTACCTGTGCCAAAGACTCAAGTGGCCCTTCGTTTTGGGGGGGTATGGACATGAACTGTTAAATTTTCCAGATTTTTGATATTCGCCTAATCCGATCTTCATAAAACGCTAAGTGACCATATCAAAGCGACAAGAAAAATGAATAACGATGAAATCTGTCCTATTTTATATACCCGTTCGGATTGGATCAAGCCCCAGAACCATCGGCAATGAATGAATAAAGCCACGCTCATATAAACAACTGCCATGGCACGAGCTGATTCGCCATGAAGCATCATGCCACCTCGTCGCCCTGGCAAATATGCCAGCTCTTCAAGCCAAGCGCTCACTGCAAAGTAAGCAATCATCGCAGGAATAATGATCCCTAGAACTGCCAACTTGAACCTGCCACCTGTGGGCGGATCTACAAAGTCTTCATAGTCAATATTCATCACGCATAAGATACCAGACATCGTCTTTTTTTTTATCATCAAACGTCAAGTCATTCCAGACTTCACCGCAGCTTTGGAAAAAAACCAGCTCGCTACTTGACAGAATCCAAGGCTTCCCGCTAAGAACGAGCGTCATTATTTATCGACCATGCGTGTCCCGTATTCCAAGCCCTGATCCGATCGTCTCCTTCCCACTCTGAGGGAGGACACGATCCGTCATGAATGATTGGCGTCGCCCGAGAGGCGGTGCCTGCTTGGATATACAAATTTCACACCAAAGCCGCACGGGCGAATTGTGCCTGCGGCTTGCACAAAACACCATGAAACAACTCGAAGCCGAAGAGTTGCTGTCCTGCCTTTCGAGGGGACGCACTCTCTTCACCTATGGCAAGGACTGGTATGCCGTCTCCCTTCTGAAGATGGCAATGCGCCACAGCACCCTTACCCAACTCAAAAACACTCGCCTAGGAAACCTGCTCGAAAAGCCTCGCCTCCGCGCATGGCTGGGCTCCTTAGGCAAAAAATTACCGACCCCTGCGGATCTCGATCTGCTTTGGCCAGAAGAAACCGAAACTTACCGCCTCACTGCGGGGCTTTTCAACGGCAGGATACAAACCAGCCGCAAGGGCAAGGACGCTTGGAACATTGTGCTCCAAATCAACCTCAACGAGAACGACGCTCGCATCATCGAACGAAAATTCCCCGAGCGCAGTGATGATCCTTTCGAATACAGTTGGCATCCCGTGCATGAAGGCCGCCACCGCACTCTGGCGTGGGCACGCATCGACCTCGACTGGTCGTGCGGCGAGGCGTTGATCGAGGAAATCCAGAATGACCGCCTCCGCGAAGTCGGCGATTACGTGGCGCGAATCCGCCGCCAAGGCTTGAAAACCGTTCGGCTCAACTATCAGGACTTGGACGCTTCATTTATTTTGGATTACTGGGATAAGCGTCTGCGTCTGTCCCGTCAATGGTGGGACGAAGCCATACTTTCGGCAGCCGTCGGATTCATTGTCAACGAGCTCGGGATCCGATGCATTTACTACCACAGCCCGATCAGCGGTGCAAAACTGAAAGGAGATGGTGCAGCCAAAGCACCCACCTCACTCTACACCGATCTGCCAAAGCGCTTCTGTTTTGATAAAACCGACGACATGCCTGCCTTCGTCAAACGCAAACGCAATCAAGCCGGAAACCTATGGATGTACCGGATTTGTATCTGATGCAGAATCTGATTTTTCACAAAAATTCACGGGGCCCGTGTGTAAATTCAAAAATCAAATGCTTGTAACGTCACAAATTCGACTCAAATTTCCAAAATACATCTTCGTGACTGAGAGGTAAGTCGCCTTTTTTCTTAGTCTGAACACTACCATCCATGAAGCACACATTGACGTTCCCTCTCATCGTATCGGGCTCATCCTCGCCTTCTCCACCATGAGCTGGGGCTTTGATGATGTTGGCTTTGTCTACTTGCCAACCATTCCAATCTTTATCTTTATGTTCACCGCCTAAATCAATGAAGAAAAATGTTTGAGATACGCTGGAGACTCGGGAAAGGGTTCTAAACGATTTACCGCGATTGACTTGATCATTATTGACGTAAACAGCGCCGTTTCTAATATATCCTGATCTCCATGAAGCATCGGTCTGACCACCATTATCCTCGACTAAGCGCTTGCGTCCAGGAATGTGGAAGACCCCGGGTGGTTTTTGTCCCTCAACCCACTGACTGAGCATTTTGTCAAGATCCGTCGGCAAACCAACATAGGGAGAAACCCGCTCATGCCAAGTGCAAGTCCCAGCTTCTGGGCCAGTTGTTGCCTTTAAATTGGCTTGAGGGAAGTGATTGAATTCAGCTAAGTAAACTTGATGCCCCGTGTAGAGCGCGCGCATGTTGTTCATCGATGTCGTCTGCTGGGCTCTTTCGCGTATTGACTTCATCCCGCTCATTCCAAGACCCGCGAGGACTGCAATAATCGTGATCACCACGAGCAATTCGACGAGCGTAAAGCCACTATTTCTATTTTTTCTCAGCGCAATGGGTTTTTGCATGCCCATACAATAGGATGGACATGAATCATCCTGCAACCACTTCATCGGTGCACAGTGCATTCAGGCGAAGATGGCGATTCAACGATCCGCTAAATCCGCTTCTTTGGGCGTGACTCCGGCGTCAATCCGCTTGGTAAATGCGACAAAACGAGCGAGTTCCTGACGCACCACGGGCAGCAAGAAATACACGCCAATCAAATTCGGCACACTCATGGCAAATAGGGCCGCATCTGAAAAATCCGTTGCTTTACTCATTGATGCAGACGCGCCGACGACGATAATCAGGCAAAAAATCAGTTTATAAACAGCCGCGAGCCACTCTTGTTTCCCAAACAAATACTGCCACGCCTGCAACCCGTAATAGCTCCATGTGATCAGCGTCGAGAATGCGAAGCAAAATACGCAGACAAACAAAATGTATGGGAAAGAAGCATGCACCGTCTCAAAGGCGAGCGAGGTCATTTCAATCCCAAATTTCGTGCTATCCCCCTGCACTTGGCCGAGCACAAACGGATGATTATGAATGGAATAGGCAGCACCGGGCCCATCGAAATTCATGCAAACCACCAGCACCAGCGAGGTCATCGTGCAAATCACCACCGTATCGAGAAATGGCTCTAGCATCGAAACCACTCCCTCGGATGCCGGCCGCCGCGTCTTGACCGCCGCATGGGCGATCGGCGCGGATCCGATGCCCGCTTCGTTCGAGAAACTTGCCCGCCGCATTCCCCAAATAAAGGCCGATAAAATGCCGCCAGTAATCGCAGCGCGCGGCTCAAACGCCTCACTGACGATCATCTGCAACGCCGGAAGGATGTGCGATGCATTGACGATCAGCACAACGGAAGCACTCACCACGTAAAGCACGCACATGAAAGGAACTAATTTATCTGTCACCCGCGCAATGCCTTTGATGCCACCGATGATCACAAGCCCGGTGAGCACCGCCATCAATGTGCCAAACAGCCATTGCCGCCCTTGGAAAAATGAGGCATCGCCGCCGGTGATGTTGATCAACTGCGCGGTCACTTGGTTGACTTGAAAAATATTTCCCCCGCCAAACGAGGCAATCACGCACATCACCGCAAAAACGCCGGCTAGCACGAAGCCGAGCGGCTTCATCCCGCGCTCAGCAAATCCTTTGCGCAGATAATACATCGCTCCGCCATGCACTTTTCCTTGAGCGTCAATTTCTCGGTAACGCAGACCTAAGGTGCACTCGGCAAACTTGGTGGACATGCCCAAAAAGCCGCTCAAGAACAACCAAAACGCCACACCGGGCCCACCATTTTGAATGCCAATCGCCACGCCTGCGATATTTCCAAGCCCCACGGTGCCAGAAACCGCCGCCGAAAGTGCTTGGAAATGAGTCACTTCACCTGGATCATCGGGGCTGCTGTATTTGCCCCGCACCGTGCGCAGCGCGAGGCCAAAGGCACGGATGTTGAGGAACTTGAAAAAAACCGTCAAAAAGATCCCAGCAAACGCCAACCAAAAGATCACCGCAAATGCCTCAAAATCGCCGATTTTGATTTTGGTGAAAATCAGATTCACGAAGCCTTCCGTCATTGTGCCGAACCAATCGTCGATGCGCTGATCCAACGTCGGTCCAGAAACTTCTTGGGCATGGGCGGGAAGGCTTAAAAATAATGCAAAGCATCCTAACAAATACTTGATCGGCCAAGAGGCCCGTTGCGTGCTCACCATGCCTCGGAACACTGGCGAGCAGGCGCGCCCATCGCAAGCCAATTCTCACAAGCGGTTGATTCGCTCAAACAATCATGCAAACTAACATTTTGTGTGTGTTAGGAGAAATGACGTCAAAATTTCCTCAGCACGGTATCGCTGCATAATTTTTCGCGCGCTTCTGGGTGATCGAGTGTGAAGTGCAAGCCGCGGGATTCTTTGCGCCTTGATGCACACTCAACGATCAAACTCGCTGCTGCGACTAGATTGCGAAGTTCTAAAATATCTGGATTCACTCGATGCCCCCAATAAAATTCACGCACTTCGCGCTTCAAATTTCGCAGTCGGGCAGCGGCACGGCGCAAGCGATTATCCGTGCGCACGATGGAGACGTAATCCCACATGAGACGGCGTATTTCATCCCAATTGTGATAGATTACGACCAATTCATCCGGTTCCGCAGTATCTCCATGCTCCCACTCGGGAATCGGGAAATCATTCGCATCCATTTTCCCCGGTGGATGAGCCCGCATCAGGTCTAACAAAGCACGCCGCGCCATGACATTTCCTTCTAACAATGAGTTAGAAGCTAGGCGATTTGCTCCATGCAGCCCAGTGCAGGCAACTTCTCCAATCGCATAAAGGCCTTTGACGCTGGTCTTGCCATGGCTATCGGTCACTACACCACCGCATTGATAATGCGCGGCAGGCACCACCGGAATCGGTTGTTTTTCACAATCCAATCCATACTTCAAAAGCTGATGGTAAATGTGAGGAAAACGCTCCCGCATGAAGCCCGGCGGCTTATGTGTCACATCCAGAAAGACACAATTCGCACCCGTGCGCTTGAGCTCGCGATCGATCGCACGGGCGACGATATCGCGCGGTGCCAGTGAGCCACGAGCATCACATTTGCGGATGAAGTCCTCGCCTTTGGCATTGATCAAATTTCCACCCTCACCACGCACCGCTTCGCTTACAAGAAATGAGCGCGCTTCAGGACCAGTCGCCGCTGGATTGTAAAAACACGTCGGGTGAAATTGCACAAATTCCATATTGGCCACCGCAGCGCCCGCGCGCCAACCGAGCGCCACGCCATCGCCGGTGGCAGAGTCCGGATTGGTCGTGTAGAGGTAAACTTTCCCACAGCCACCCGCTGCGAGAATGATTCGGTCCGAGCGAAAAATTTTCACTTCCTGAGTGCGCTTATCTAACACATACGCACCGATCACACGATCGTCCACCGCCGCGCCAAGTTTTGCAGTGGTGATTAGATCGATGACGAAGTGATTTTCATGAATCGTCAAATTGGGCGTGATCTTCGTCTGCTCGATCAATGCCCGAGCGATTTCCATGCCAGTGGTATCCCGCGCATGCAAAATCCGGCGATAGCTGTGGCCACCTTCTTTGCCTAACAGATAGTTTTTTTGGTTAGAATCAAAGCGCACGCCATACCCTACAAGATCGTCAATGGCCGCGCGCCCTTCTGCTAGAATCGTCTCGACCACCGCCGTTTTGCACAACCCGGCGCCGGCATCCAATGTATCGGCCACATGAGAAGCGATGGAATCTCCCGGATCTCTTTGGGTCTCATCCATCACGGAAGCGATGCCGCCCTGCGCCCAAGCAGTGTTGGACTCAATCAGTGCACCTTTTGATAAAACAGCGACTGTGCCGTGTTTCGCCGCGCGCAGCGCGAAGGATAAGCCAGCGACACCGGCACCAATCACCAAAAAATCGGAAGTCATCTGGCCTTATGATGGAAGCATCTGCCGACCGCGCAACGTAAAATTCTAAAGCCATGGGTTGACCGATCGTGGATTCCAGTGCAGGCCATTTGCGTGAATTTTTTCATCACTGGCACGGATACGAATGTGGGCAAAACGTATGTGACTCGTTTGTTGCTGCAGACGCTGCGCGAACAAGGCATTGATGCTGTTGGCTACAAACCGGTGTCGTGTGGGGATCGCGATGACGGCATGCTTCTGGCCGAGGCATCGGGCGGCTTGCTGTTAGAGCAAGTCAACCCAGTGCATTTGAACGCACCATTGGCACCGTATGTTGCTGGCATGTTGTCCAATCAAGTAGTCGATTTGGCATTGCTGCGAGATGGCTACGAGCAACTGGCGAGCACCCACCAGCAAGTGCTCGTAGAAGGAGCTGGCGGCTGGGAAGTGCCGATTGCGGAAAATTACCGAGTCGCAGATCTAGCCCAAGACTTAGGACTACCCGTCATCATCGTCGCCGCGAATCGCTTGGGCGCACTGAATCACATTTTACTCACCGTAGAAGCCATTCATCGTCGCGGGTTGAAGTGCGCAGGCATTTACCTAAATCAATTGAGCGATGAAATGGATACTGCGATGATCACCAACAAAGGTGTGCTCGAAGTTCTTGCAGGAGTTCCCTTGCTCGATCATTTGATCCATCAGCAAGATTTCATTGATGCTAGTGCACTGGCACCTTAAGAATAACTTCGCTAGTTGATTGAATTCATCTAAAAGGCATGAAACCCATCATGCATCCTCGAATCATCCCACCTCTCGCCTTGTTGGCGGCCTGCGCCTTGTTGGCGATCTTGTTTGTCTTCAACCGCGGGCAGGTGCCAACAAGCATCGCGCCATCGTCTAACAAATCAAGCCAACAGCCGGTATTACCAGATCAGCAAGCACCTTCGCTTCCGCCGCAAACCAATGTCCTTGCGCCGACGATGCCTGCGCCACCCAAAGCACAGGACACGCAGCTCGAAGCGGATGAAGAAATTCTAACCAAAAAAATCATCGATGGGAAATGGGTGCATTTGATCCGCCGCCCGCAGGCGAAATATCCGCTCGTGCGCCAAGAATTTTCGATGAATGAGACGACCAAAGAATGGGCGTGGAATCGGCCGTTAGAAATGGTCGCAGATCACGCGATGGTTCAGTTAGCCGAAGGTGTGAGCATCGATCAGCTACGCGCTGAGTTGGTGTCCATTCCCGGCCTCAATCTTCGCAGCACCATCAATGATCGCGGGCTTGTTTTGTTAGCTTTTGATGGGGCAGATCAAGATGCCGATGCCTTGCCTCGTTTCATTCAACAACTCAATGCAAAGAAGCAGCTCATCCGATTTGCAGAACCAGATTTCATCGTGCGCACCTTAGCCACACCCAATGATCCAAGTTACTTGGATGGCTCGCTTTGGGGCCTCAATAACACTGGCCAATCCGGAGGCAGCAATGACGCAGATATCGATGCGCCCGAAGCATGGGATACGCGAAGTGATGCGAGTTCCGTGCTCGTCGCGGTGATCGATACCGGCATCCGCATGACTCATGAGGATTTGAAAAATCAGCTTTGGAAAAATCCCTTAGAAATCGCTGGCGATGGAATTGATAACGATGGCAACAACTTCATCGACGACGTGCACGGAATCAATGCGATCACTGGCTCTGGCAATCCTAACGATGACAACGGCCACGGCACACACGTTGCCGGAACCATCGCCGCGCAGGGCAACAACGGACTCGGCGTGGTAGGCGTGGCGTGGAAGGCAAAAATTCTAAGCGCGAAATTTCTTTCAGATGCCGGATCGGGAGCAATTTCAGATGCGATCATTTGCATCAACTACGCCGTCGCAAAAGGGGCAAAAGTGATTTCAAATTCTTGGGGCGGCGGGCAATTTTCTCAGTCAGTCTATCAGACGATTCTGGATGCCGGTAATCAAGGAGTGCTGCTCGTTTTTGCAGCTGGGAATTCAAATTCTAACAATGATGCAAACCCAACCTATCCGGCAAGCTATCAGGCAGACTGCATCGTCGGCGTGGCTGCATCGACTCGCTCGGATGACGTCTCTAACTTTTCAAACTTCGGTGTCACGGACACTAATCTCGCAGCACCTGGGTCGTCCATTTTATCCTGCGGGCATAAAGCAGACGATGCTTATATCAGTTTCAATGGCACCTCCATGGCCACGCCACACGTCGCTGGGGCACTGGCATTGATCGCTGCGCAATTCCCAAGCGAGTCATCAAGCCAATGGCAGCACCGCTTGCTGCGTGCGGTGGACCGGCTACCAGCATTGCAAGGAAAAGTCCAGACCGGCGGGCGGCTCAATATTCAAAATGCGCTCACCGGAACGATCGCGCGACCGCTTTATGATGACTTCGCGGAAGCGGGTGCTCTAACATCTAACATTCGCCTACGCCTCACCAATCGCAATGCAACTACGGAATTGTTAGAACCAAATCATGCAAGTGCCGCGCCGCAGGCGACGTTGTGGTTCAACTGGACGGCTCCTAACAATTTACCCGTTGTGATTTCTACGAGACAAAGCCAGCAAGATACACTGCTAGCGGTTTATACGGGAAATGCGCTGGCCTCGCTCGTTGAAGTGGCCAGTAACGACAATTTTGGCGACACCACCAGCCGCGTGCGCATACAACCCACTGCTGGAGTGACATACCAAATTGCTATTTCTAGCAGAAGTGCAAGTGGTGGCTTAATCATGCTTACTGTAAGTCCAGCACCAGTGAATGATGATTTCACGGCCGCCACCGTGCTTTCCGGCAGATCTATTTCAGCAACGCATTCTAACGTCAACGCCGTCGCGGAAGTGTTAGATCCAGTGATTGATGGCGCTCAAGGAGGCGCAAGCGTCTGGTTCCAATGGACGGCACCTACGTCCGAGACTTACGTGCTAACGACTTTGGGAGGAAGTAACTTTGATACTCTGTTAGGCATTTACACTGGTGATTCACTAAGCACGCTGGCCAACATCGGGAGGAATGACGATATGGATGCAAATTTCAACAGTAGCCGGATTGTTTTTTCTGCCACTACGGGCACTCGCTACTGGTTTTTTGTGGATGGTAAAAATGCAGCGACAGGCAATTTCCGGCTCACTTTAAGTCCACCTCCGATCAATGACATGTGGGCGAATGCGATTGAAATTCCCACCGGCGCAACACTGCCATTTCTTGCCACTGGAAACAGCCGTGGATCTGGTTATGAAACTGGCGAAGAGCTTCAGTTAGATTTAGGCCGTCCGGCTGGTAGTTCCGTCTGGTGGAAGTGGAAAGCACCTCGCAGTGCAGATTTTTTAATCGATACCTTGGGAAGCTCCTACGATACCATGCTGGCCGTGTATTCTGGATCTTCGATCGAAAATCTAACAAGATTGGCGACGAATGATGACGTGTGGCCTGAAACACATAGCCGCGTGGTGCTTCCTGCTGCGGCTGGTGTCACATACTTTATCCGAGTGGATGGTTATTTTGGACGCTCCGGAGATGTCTCACTCAACGTGCGTGAGCCATTCGTCGGTTGGACCAACGATTTTCTAACAGATTCAATTGAATTAGACGGCATTGATGTTTCTGGCAGCGGCAGCAACGTCGGCGCGGGTGTGGACATCAGCAGCCCAGTGGTGAGCACCGATGAGCCATTATTGCCCGGAGAACCACTTGGCAGCCTCTATGATTTTAACTCGGTTTGGTGGCACTGGACGGCACCGATGACTGGATCTGTTAGAATTGATCCAAACAACGTGCGCATCACGCGCTGCTACATGCAAGGATTCCAAGTGATCAACTCCGCCAATCCCGTTGCATTCAGCAATTTAAGACCCGTCGTGTTTAAATCACTGTTCAACCAAAGCGGGGCGAATCTGAGCGTGACCCGCGGCACGACCTATTATTTTCGTTTTGGTCACGATGCGTCGTTTTCATTCGATAGTCTTCGTTTCACGATCAAATACCGCCCTGCACCGAGGAATTTACCTCCTGTGATTTCTGAGGCTGTATTGAATGCAACGGACAACATCGATGCACCGTCAATGCTTCAGTATGCGCGACTCATCGCAACCGATCGTGAAAATGACGCATTTAATTTTCAATACATATGGGAAAAATCTAAAGACGGCTTCTTGTGGGAGGTGGAACCCAATTCCAGTGAAGCATCGATCTCGCCGGAAGCCGGATATTTTTGGCGCGGCAAGGTGCGCGCTGCGGATGCGACTAGCGACGGAGTGTGGGTGAGAACTCCCAAAGTGGCAGTTGATCTAACACCTGTGACGACTGCACAACATGGCGTGCCATATGAATATGATTCAGGCCTTGTGTTAGAAGCACCCATATCTCCGCCAAGGCTGCCGATCACTCTGCACGAAATTTGTAAATCCTCAGCCACTGCTAGATGGGTCGAGCTACTGGTGCAAAAAACAACGGATCTGCGGCGTTATCAACTGGTCACCACCTTCGGCGGCTTATCCATTCGCTTTGCGGATATTCCATTTTGGGAGCAAGTTCCTGGTGGCTCAATCATCGTCATTTACAATGGAGCATCGCGAGATGCTAAGCTGCCTCCAGACGACTTAAATCTAACAGATAGACGTTTAATTTTGAGTTCATCTGATACACGTTACTTTTCATCTACGGATCATTTATGGACAGACTCATGGATCGGTGCCGGCAATCCATTAGAGCCATTTCAAGGCCGCGGATTGCGCGTTACCAATCGAATTAATAGTTCACCATTTGCAATGGAATGGGGCGGCTCAAGTGGCACGGGGCTTTATTTGCCGACGTTTTCGACGACTTTTCCAAACGGCCAAGTGTTGAAATTTATCGGTGCCGAGCCAGACCAAATGGAAGCAAGCACATCATGGAATTTTGCGCCATCAACCGTGGCGGAAATATCACCGGGTGAGGCAAATTCTCCTGCAAATGAGCAAATGATTTTACGCCTGCGTGCGCGAGCAGATCCATTGCTTTTCAGATGGGTTTCTCCACCTGTGCCTGGGCTCGATCTCGATCCACTCAGCGGCATCATCCATGGCAATCCAAACGTGCCGGGTGGTGGAATTTTTCAAGTCAAAATCGAAGCCTATCATGCGTTCGGCTCAGTCACGCGTGAATTTACTCTGCGCATTGATGGCAATCTAAGCGCATGGCGCGAGGCGAACGAATGGCAGCCAGACGGCTCTGGGCCAAATGAAGGCAACGATGCAGATTTCGATCACGATGGAATTAAAAATCTGATAGAATACGCATTCGGCAGTGATGCAAGAAACTCACAAAGCGGATTTCCCCCCGAGTTTGCATGGCATCAAAAAGGTGCAAATACTCATCCAGCACTCAAATTCCGCCGGATGGCAATGCGCCGTGATGTGGATGTAATCGTCGAATCCTCACAAGATCTTCGCCAATGGCAGTCCATTGCGATCAGTCTAGCAGGTGATGATTTTTTCAATCCGCAGAGAATTGTGAGCGGCATTGAGCAAGGTGCTGGAGCTGTTCGCTACATCATGGTGCCGGAGCTCAATTTGAAACGCTCCGCACCGCCAGGTTACTTACGCGTCAAAGTGATCGAGCGTTAACTGTTAGACTCCGTGATTGGCCTCGGGCTTCAGCCAATAAAGCACAGCCATTCTAACAGCGATGCCATTTTCCACTTGGTCATTAATCAGGCTGCGCTCATATTCCATCACCGCGTCGCAAAGTTCCACGCCGCGATTCACCGGCCCGGGGTGCATGAGGTAGAGGCCGCGCTTAGAAATTTCCTGAAGCCTCTCATCCGTGATGCCGTAGAGACGATGGTATTCTCGCAAGCTCGGGAAAAATTGCGCGTCTTGCCGCTCCATCTGCACCCGCAACAGATAGACGATATCTGGCAGCCATGCCATTGCCTTTGCGTAATCCGTAAAGCGATGAATCCCCTCTGCGCCTAGTTTTGGCAGCAACGATCCGGGTGCGAGATAAGCAACTTCAATGCCCAGTTTTTTTAAAATCAGGCTCGTGCTGCGCGCCACCCGCGAGTGCAAAATATCGCCAATGATCAAGACGCGCTTGCCCGCCGGTTCCGGGAATTTTTCCATGATGGTGAACGCATCTAACAGAGCTTGCGTTGGGTGGGCATGCGCACCATCGCCGGCATTGATTACCGATGCTTTGGTGAGACTGGCAATCATCGCGGGCAATCCAGATTTGCTGTGGCGCACGATGATAAAATCCGTGCGCATCGCTTCGAGCGTTTCCACCGTTTCGCGAACGGACTCGCCTTTGGTGATGGACGATTGCCCGACATCAAAGTGAGTGACATCCGCTGATAGACGCTTCGCCGCAACCTCGAAGGATGAGTGCGTGCGCGTGCTTGGCTCGTAAAATAATGTCAGCACGGACTTGCCTTTGAGTGCCGGAACTTTTTTGACCGAGCGCGTAAATAGCTCTTTGAATGGCACCGCCTGATGCAGGAGATGATCAATTTCCACGCGTGATAACGAGGCGATATCTAGCAGATCTTTACGAGCCATAGTTGATTTGTGGAAAGTAGTGCAACACTGCAAACGCAGAACTCGCCAGCACGATGATCAAAATCAATGCACTGTGATGACGTGATCCTTGACGGTAAAAAAACATCCAACCCGCCACGCCGAGCGAGAACACGCCTGCAGCGATGGGCGCCGCCATCGGCAGTTGGAGAAAATAATAACTGGCAAATTGAAAAGCGGCACTCAAGTAGCTAAGCCCAACGATCACCAAATGAGCGGGCAATAAATTCGACCGGATCGGGCTGGCTTGCGGAGCCCCCAGTGCTTGAATGCGGAGCTGCTTCAATTCTTTTTCTGAGCGACGGCGAGCTGGAATGCTCGACTGCGCATTTTTCGATGGCTGGGATGGTTTTTCAGGTGATGGCGCTGCTTGCCACTCCGAGCGCTTGAGGGATCTTACCATTTTGCGCTCACTCACCACTGGATCTGGCTCAGCAATCTCCTGCTCCACTGGTTGCTCTACTTGTTCCGCAAGCGCAGTTTCGCCAACCGGAATTCCCAAATCTTTGCGCAGAGCCGCAAGCTCATCAGCCGTCTTTTTGCGTTGTGGCAGAGAACTCATTGCAGCATTGATTTTTCAGTCACTTTCACCTCATCGAGGCCATCTGTTCCTAACAAAGAAACCCAGACGTGGTCATGCCTCTGCGTTTCTAACAAAATACCGACGTAGTCTGGCTGAATCGGCAATTCGCGGTGGCCACGGTCGATCAAAACAGCAAGCTCAACTTTCGCCGGGCGGCCGTAATCCGAAAGAGCATCGAGTGCTGCGCGAATCGTGCGTCCGGTAAATAATACGTCATCGACTAATATAATGTGCGCTCCATCGACTTCAAATGGCACATCAGAACTCTGCAACGCAGGATTTTCATGCAAATGCTCGTAGTCATCCCGATACAAGGAAATATCTAACACGCCAAACTCCAACTCGCGATCCTCCTCGGCAAGTAAATTGAGCAATCGTTCTGCCACCTCATCCCCGCGGCTGCGGATGCCGATCAACGCCAGCGGTGCGGCAGGATGGCGTGCCCGAATTTGTTGGGCGAGATTCTCCACCCCTGTGGCCATTGCATCTGCCGCAAGGATACGCTCATGAGACGTTTGGTTCATCGAAGTGAAGAATGCCGATATCGCGGCGGCGTTGCAAGCCCGAGAATGTGATGCGATCCGCCGCACGATGGGCCATGGAAACCACTGCTGCGCGTTCATCCCCGTGGCACACGACGGCGAGCACGCGCCCGCCATGAGTTTCCCAAAATCCATCCGCATTGCGGCGCGTTCCCGAATGATAAATTCGCGCATCTTGCACCGTCTCAATGCCTGAAATCACATCGCCATTGCGCGAGGAATCCGGATAACCCGCAGATGCCAAAATCACACACACACTCCAACCCGAACTAAAATCTAACAGATCCGGCCGCAAGTTGCCGCGCGCGCCCTCAAGACAAAACTCTGCGAAATTTCCGGAAACAAGTGGCATCACGGCTTGGCATTCAGGATCGCCAAATCGGCAGTTATACTCGATCACCTGTGGGCCACTCGGCGTGAGCATCAGGCCAAAATAAAGAAACCCACGATACGGCAAGCCATCTTCTTGAAGACCACGAATGGTCGGCATAATGATCTCGCGCTCGATTGTTTCTAACATTTCCGGTGCAATCAATTGCCGACTCGCCACCGCACCCATGCCGCCTGTATTCGGGCCCATGTCCCCATCCCCAATGCGCTTGTAATCGCGGGCAGGCGTAAAGATCAGATATTTCTCATCAACCACCGCTGCAAAGATCGAAACTTCCGGACCTGTTAGAAATTTCTCGACTAACACTTTTCCCGAACCAAAGCGGCGTTGGGTAAATACTTCATCGAGAAATTCCATCGCAGCCGCCTCGTCCATGCACACGGCCACTCCTTTGCCGGCGGCAAGACCATCAAACTTGAGCACCGTTGGGTAAATCCCACCAATTGCCGCGAGCGCCTGCTCCAACGTCTCCGTGCTAGCGGCCTGCGCGGTGGGAATGCGATGCCGCGCGAGGAATTGCTTTGCAAATTCTTTGCTCGCTTCGAGCTGCGCGGATTCTTTTTTTGGCCCCCAGCACGGGATTCCGTTCATTTCGCAAAGGTTGGCAAGCCCCTCATCGCGCACCAGGTAACTTTCCTCCCCAGCCACACAAAGATCGATCTCATGCATCTTCATCCAGGCAATCAACGAGGGCAAATCCGCCGCAGCGACTGGCTTTGCCCACTCCGCAATCGCATCACTTCCCGGAAAACAAAACAACTCCGGACGCGACGGCGATTCCGCCAATGCCCGAATCAACGCGTGCTCGCGCCCACCTTTGCCCACTACTAAAATTTTCATCGCAGAAAGACTTCAGCGATTTACTAAAACGACTCAATGCCAATCTGTCATGATCTCACCTTTTGGCAGATGATGAGCTGGAACGCGGCAAATTCACCATGATGTGCGCTCGAGCCAATGGTCGGTTGATCCGTGGCTCCCTCATTCCATGCTGCGATCGATGGCCGCGTTGCGTTACGGACGGTGGGGTGGACGGTGGGGTTTTTTCACCGTGCTTTTGGTCGGAGCGGATGCTTTTTGACGTTGTGCGGTTGGTTTTTCGGCACGTCGTTGAGGACTGATTCCTTTGTCCTCGACTTCCTCGAGAGGGATCGTGCCAACGGCAGGTAAAACGCCCGGACCATCGGCGAAGCGGCGTGCGGGGTCCGAGACTGAGTAACGGCGATCCATATCTGCTTGGGTGTCATCTAGCGAGACGCGATTATTAACGATCGAAGGCTGAATGAAAACGATGAGTTCTGAGCGATCATTGGTGTCTAGGTTGCTTGAAAAAAGTTTCCCGAGCAAAGGAATGTCGCTGAGGATCGGGATGCCGTCTGATGTCTCGTTATCGCGCTTGATGATCAGACCACCGAGAACGATCGTTTCATTGTTTGGAACGGTCACGGTGGTAAGAATTTCACGAGTCGAAATCCGTGGCACAGTGAGATCATCGCCATTATTTCCTGCTCCTTGAATGGTTTGGGTGCCATTTTGCTCGTCGTTCAAGAGCGCGATTTGCAAAGTGATTTCATTTTCAGAATTCACAAGAGGAATCACTTCCAGCTTCAAAACCACATCTTGATACTCAATATTGGTGCTGGCGCCGCCATTGCTGAAGCTGTTGCTATTGGTGGGAATGGCGATGCGCTCACCGCTAGAGATCACGCCTTTTTGGTTATTGGAGGTAAAAATACTCGGGCGAGAAAGCACTGTGAAATCGGTTTTTGTCTGCAAGGCATTGAGATAAATGTTCATGTTATTTCCAAGTAGGCCATACATTCTTAAACCAGCACCCGCCGCGAGAGAACCTGGATTGAAGGGCGCCATTGCGGTTGGGTTGATGGGCAAGATCGGCCCGCCACCGCCACCGCCTCGGGCATCGATTTCCCTATCGCTGAATATGTAATCCAAGCCGAAATCGAGCGATTTACTGAGCGTAAGCTGGCCGATGACGGTTGAAATCATGATTTGGTCTGGTTTGACATCGATCTGATCTAACAGGCGCTCGACAATCTCCAAACCGGAGGGAGGCCCTTGGACGACGATGGAGTTGGTGATGTTATCTGCGACCAGCAAGGTTCTGCCGACAAGCATGGATTCGGGAGCTGAGTCTTGTTGAGGATCGGAAAGTGCGCTACCGCCGCCGCTGCCGCCACCGCCGCCGGATGAGCCATCGCCGGACATGCCAGAGCTGCCGGATCGGCCACCGCGCGAGGAGCGATTATTTTGGAAGCCTTGATTCGTCGGAGATTCGGTAGGTGAGCCGCCGGCTCCTCCAGCGCCACTACCAGGAGAAGCCTCGCCGCCGAAGGCGCGTGACAAGGCATCTCCTGCGATGGGCAAAAAGTCTGATACGGTGAGGAAACGCAGCTTGCGGCGCAGGAAGTTTTTCTCGCTGGTTTCCACATCAAATTCGCGCACCAAGCCCTCGACAAATAACAAATCGACTGGCCGGCCCATGGCAAAAATGCGATTGGTTCTGGGGTCTGGGATGATTTGGATCGGAGTCGCCTCGCCACTGCCACTGGAGGAGCCCTCAATTGGGTTGACTCCGGGCGGCACACCGGGCGGCATGCCGGCCACATCGGTGCGCTGCGTGCCTGCGGTAGTTTGCGCACTTTGCTGGGCGGTGAGCAACTCGGTAAGCGTCGTCGCAATTTCCGTCACGTCAGCATATTGCACTTTGATGAAACGGGTGCCGACTTGTGACGATGGCTTGTCGATTTCTTTTTTCAAATCGATCAATTTACGGATCAGCGAGGTATTTTCCGTGATGACCACGGCAGCAGCGTTGGGCACGGGTGCGATCGAGCCGAATGAGCCGAATTGGCCGATGATTTGGGTAAACGTGTTCACCGCCTCAGCTGGCTTGATGTAGTTGAGGTTCATCACGTAAGAAATCACCGCGTCCCCTTCTGGCAGCGGTTTATTTTCGTTGTAAACATCCACTCCGCGGCCGGTCGGGCGGATGCCGCTGGTGGCCAGCGTGAGGATATCGAGGTTGGGATTCATTTCATCGGGCACGAATACAAAATTCTCGATGGTAGCGGCGATGCGCAGCAATTCGGCAGCTTCCGCATAGGTCAAAGGATCCGATGGGCTGGCATCTTGCACGAAGCGAAATTCAGCGGTGGATGCAGCGGTGGAGACGATCACGCGGCGGCCGGTATATTTGCGATAAAGGCCACCCAAGGCATCTCCGGAGAGTTTGGGTTCTTCGATCGGCTCGGTAATGAGAGTTTTACCAAGTTCAGCGGCGGGTATTGGTGCGGCGGCTTGATTGGCTTGCAATTGGTCAGGCGTGAGCATGCCGGGCGGCAAATCCGTGGGCACTTGTTCTGGAACGCCCGGAGGCGCGTCTTGAGCAAGCATGGGAACGGTGGCCGAGAGCCAGAGGACGAGAAAAAATCGAGGAGCAGACATGGGAAAATCAATAAAAGTCATCATTATGGGCGGCGCGCCGGGCGGACGTTTTGCGCAGGATCTTGCACTGGCATAGGCACTTGTTGCGCGGCTGGATTTGGCACGCCGTTTGGAGGATCGGGAATGATGATGCGGGGGCGGAGTGGGCGCTGAGGTGCGACGCCCTGTGGGGCATTGGCACCGAGGTTTTGCGGATTAAATCCAGGTGGGGCATCGGCCGGAACTGGCTGTGGTGGAGCGACTTGTGCAGCGGCGGTGTTCAACGTCAGCAACTCTTCTTGGTAGGCAACGCTGCCAGACATCCCGGCTTGTGTGGTCAAATGCACGACGGTTCCCATCGGATCGCTCGGCGCGCGCTGCACGGAGACGATTTTGAAACGAGCATTCGGGTTATCTGAATCGACGATGATTCGCTCACCCGGAGTTTTTTTACTCAATAAAGTCACGCGGTAGCCGCCGAGAATTGGGGAAACTCCGCCGAGTGCGTAATCCTCGAGCGGATTGAAGACTGGCCCAGCTTCTGGTGGGATCGGCTTGGATGTGAATGGGGATTCCATCCAAAGTTGGGTGTAGCGAGCAAGCGGTGCCTTCTCCGGCTGAGCGGCCTGTGCCAGCACGGTGGATAAAATGAAAATTGAAAAAATAACGCGCATGGAGATCATTTTTTAAGAATTCTGAGTCGGCACGAACCATTGCTCAATAGTGGCGCGGCAATTAATTTTTGTATCGTCCTGTTCATTCGGGCTGAGCAATATTTGGCTAGCGATGCGGAATTGTTGTGGCTCGTTGACACGGTCCAACCAACGATAAAGTGCTTCTTCGGTGCCAGTGACATCGAATTCAAACTTCACGCGGTGATAAATGAGGCCCTCGGCAGTATCGGTCGTGAGCGGCTTTTGCGCCTTAATGGTGAGGCCTACCGAGCGCGCTTCATTTTCTGCAAACCGTTGGAGCTGCGTTTGCACTTCCTGATCGGCCATTGGGCTCGGCTCATGAGCGGCGAGCCATTCCATTTCATCGGAGATTTGCTCACGGCTGGCCTTGATCACTTCGGCTTTTTCGACGTTTTGGCGAGCGAGATCCAAGTTACTTTTTATTTTGCGGGTTTCGATTTGATAGAAATGAAAGCCGACAAAATTGAGCACCACAAAGCCCGCAGCAGCCATGAGCTTAAGGATAGTTTTTTCGCGGGATGTCATGTGGTTTGGTAGTGGAATGCCGATGGGGTGGAAATTTGTCAGTAAATCTCATTGAGCAGGAACTTCTGGCACATTGCCATTGAAGCGGAACTCCCACCCGCGAGTGGATTGGTTGGCTGGCGGAGTTTCCCACGTGTAGTGGACTAAATCGTTATTGTTCTTGAGATTAAGGCTGAAGGAATTGACACCTTGGAGCTGCGGTGCTTCGCCAATCAATTTCACCTCGACGGCGGAAATATCTGCTGTTTTCAAACGCAAGCCGCTGGCCGGGGGGATCGAATTTGCGATCCGGAATAATACATCGACCGGTGCGTAAGTGAGATCGACGCAGTGGGCGAGCTCAGCCCACTTTTTAAGATGCAATTCATATGCCCCGGCCTCGGGCGCAATGGCCTCAGCTTTGGCATTGAGCTTGCGCGCGAGGCTGATGTCTGTCCAAGCATGATACGCAAGCCATCCAATGCCAGCGAGATAAAGTGCCAAGACAGCAAAAATGGTGAGCCGCGTATTGCGTTGTTTCAATGCCGCACGGCGCGCGGCGCGCACATCGGCCGGTAGCAATTTGCTGGCAAGCTGCGGCAGGCGCGGGATTGGGCGCGGGCTCACTTGCACCGGAAGGCCCAATTCGGGAAGCAGGGCCGAAGGACCATGCTCGAGCGACGAGCTCCAAATCTCGATGCGCTTCGGCTTGCAAGCGATTTCCTGCATCGATAGCTGAATCAGTGCGAGGCGGATCTCACGAGCAATCGCCGTATTGGGATGCTCGCCGGACTCGGATGTCGCCTCGCTGAAGACAAATTTTCCCTCGCGGAAAATGGCAAAGACCCAGCGTCCCAATTCTTTCCAAACTGCCACACCATCCCCCTCAAATGGGAAAATGCGCGGGGTGATATCAAACGACTTTGGGCTGCGCCGCGGCATTTCCCCATCGGCTGGCGCGCGCAACATGACCGAGACGATCAATGCCCCCTCCCCTTCATGCGCGATTTCAAAAACATCCGTCAATTGGCCGGCCATTGGATCTGCCTTGAGGCCGATACGCTCGCCGTGCAATGTGGCAAAATCTTCAAAAAGTGCCGGATCCTGAGAGGCCACGCGAAGTGGCAATGCGGTGATGGCTTTTACTGGAAAAGCCAGAGTCAGTTCGCTCGCGGGAAGGTCTTGGATTTCGCCGGGCGAGGTGTGAGCGGTCGAGTTGACCAGAGTAAGATCGCCGGTCGCAGCGCCGCTCCAGAGTTCCCAGCCAAGTTCGCCGGGGATGAGGATAGAAGGATCTTTGGATTTACTCACGGGATAATTTCTTCAATGCGTTCGATCAGCGTCGGGTTGCTTGCGCGGTTGCCCACAGTGACGATGATTTTTCGTTTAACTCCCATGACCTCACCGATGCTCTCGAGGCGTGCGGTGGAGTCGTTGGCAGAAAATCGGCGGAAGACATCTGGGCGCATTTCAGCAGAGATGCCGATTTGCTCCAGAGCTTCCGCGGCACTCTTAAACGGCACATCATCGCTGGTGTAAAGCTCTCCGTCTGGCCCAGCTACCATTTCCGGAATCAACATCGCCCGCTCTAACTGAGTTTCCGCAGCCACCGCGATCATTTCTGCGGGCGCTTCATTCACATCGAGGCCGCCGCCACTCCAGATCGTGAACCAGCTCCGCCAATCTGGTTTCACCGCAGCGACTCGATCCATCCCGATGACCAAGCTCATCTCTTGCAGATCGTAAAATGGACGATTGAACGGCTGGTTGATGCGACCGATTTTTTTGTATTCTTTCATTTCCGCGCCATTGAGAGAAATGTTGTCATCGCTATCCACCCAATCGCACAACGCGTCCGTCAGCGCTTGTGCTTCGTCAAGCTCGAGCCCCCACTCGATGAGGATGCTGCGCATCAACGGCTTATCGTCATTGAGTAAAATCACATTGATGTTGAAGCGATTGCCTTCGGAAATGATTTTCGCTTCGTAAGCTTCGGCATTTTTTTCATCGGTATAAATCAGTAATGGATCCGAGCTTTTCACCGCTGGATTGGAGGCCACCGCAATGCCCATCTCCGCGAGTTGCAACGCTCGCGAGCCGTGCACTTTTGCGGAAGTAATTTCCATATCAAAAGAAATCACCCGTAGCGCGGAAATCGATGCCAAGGATAGAATCGCAATCAACCAGATGACGGCCATCAACGCGGCGCCGGATTTTCTGTTAGGAAATGTTAGAGGGGCACTGGTCATTGGGTTGGAATCGTCGGCGGTTGGTTTTCCAATGGCGGCTGGTCAGGCAGCGGCGGCTGGTCCTTCGACGGTGCCTGTTCTTGAGGTTGTGAATTCGCGACATTTTGCAAGCTGTTGCGGATCACGCTTTCTGGGCTCTGCTTCGGTGGCAGCCAGAAAATTCGGCGGAATTCTTCGCCTTTTGCGCCGACTGCCATGACCAGTTCCATTTGCAGCGGCAGCCGTCCTTGGGCGCGCCAATCATATTCCCACTCCATCAGCCTGCCATCGAGCATGCGCCACTCAAAGAACGCGACGTCACTGAGCAGCACAATTTCAGCAAATGGTTTTTGATCAGTCTTCACCCTTTTGGCGGCGCTTCCCTGATTATCTTTTAGGATCTCATTCTCATAATAACGCAGCACAATATCCAAAAAACCCGAGCGGCGCTTGACCGTCGTCAGTTGCACGGCTTTGGCCACTCGCTCAGCACCATCCCAGGTGAAACTGAGCGGCACATTTTGAATCGTAATATCTGATAGATACTGCGAGCCGGAATCCTCAACATCCACCTGCAAACGCGCATTTCCCGGTAAATTACTGAATCGTTGCTCTAAAAAATCAAAGAATGCAACGCGCAGCATTTCTTCATTTTGCGTGGTGACAATTGTCTGGCCGAGGAGAAGCGAAGAACGCGAGATCGAAAAAACCATGCCGACTAATATACCTAACAGGCCGACGGCGATCACCACTTCTAACAGCGTGAAGCCTTTTCTAACAAAATATTTGGGATTCCTTTTCATGGCTGATACATCTTGCCGTAACGCCAAGTGCTGACTTCCCTTTCCTTCCAGCCATCCGCTTCATACCAACGAGCTTTGATGTAGATGGCATACATTTCTTGCAAGCGTTGGCCATCTTGGTTTTCTAAATCATCGATGAGTTCGATCTTCGTAGTGAGCTTGATGCCCGTATCTCCTAGATTCGTCGTATTTTCCCCTTCTTCTAACAGAGGAATGGAAATCGTCTCATCCAAGGCATTATCTAACAGACCAGTAATACGCAATTCACTTTGCGCCATGTTTGCCGCTTGTGCCATGCGCTTGAGAGCTACGGCAAAAGCCGTGGCCGCGATGCCGAAGATTGCCAGTGCTAGAATCATTTCTAACAGCAAGAAGCCACGGTGATTGATGAGCGGGCGTGACTTCATTTGGCATCGAGTCTGGAATCGCGAATGGTCGCTGTGAGCGGATGGTAATCGTCCTCGCCTTGGCTATTTTCGAGTGCCATGCGGACGCTGATGGGCTCGCACAAGCCATCGGAATTAAAGCGCCAAACATGCACGGTATCTTTGCCGGTTGGCAGCCATTTATCGGCATTCCAACGGCGGATGGAAATTTGCATTTCTGCGGGAAGCTGAATTTCATTATCAGACTCTTCAGCATCTTTGACGACTGCCCCACCGATTTCGCGCCCGCGGATTTTCCGGCGCTCATCCTCGCCCGCTTCGGCATAAGGAAGAATGCGCACCTGTTTTTGGCGGAATTCCAAGGCATACGGTGCTTGATGCAGGATGGCCATGGTGCGTGCGCGCTTGGCGAGCAATTCAATTTCTCCTGAAGTATTGCGGATCACGCGCTCGTCAGATGAATACACCATTCTGCCCACCGCACCGCCAAGGATGACCGCCGCAATCGCAAGAACGATGACGATTTCTAACAGGCTAAATCCGGCGTGTGCCGGGTCATGGCTCGTCTTGGCTGCTGAGATCATCTTCGGTATTTTCCACGCCATCCGGCCCGCGGCTCATGATTTCGTAGTCATTGGCGCGTTTTTTACCGGGAAAGCGATAGGTGTAATCTGCTCCCCATGGGTCTTTTGGCACACTTTTCATCACCTGAACCCAACGCCGCGGCACCGGAGTGGTGGTTGGCTTGACGTTGAGGGCGCGCAGGCCCTGCTGAGTGGTAGGAAATGAGCCTGCGTTGAGTTTATACATTTCGAGCCCGCTATCGAGGCTCTTGAAATCAGCATCCACTTGCTTGAGTTTGGCCGCATCACCAATGCCGCGCAGGGTGAAAATTGCGCCGCCCAAAATCATGGCGATGATGCCGAGCACCATGACCATTTCGAGCAAGGTGAAGCCTGAGGATCTAACAAAACGTGAAGAAGAAGGAGTGTTTTTCATATCTGGAATTAGAATCTGACGGGCTCGGTGGTAAGGAGCCGTGCCGGACTATTTCTATGAGCGAAAAGCCATGCGAGGTAAAAATTGTCAGTAATTTTTCTCAAAAGGAAAATTCGGGTTCGGAATTGCTTGCATCCATCGTCGTTCTGGCCAACTTCTGCCGCGCGAAATGACCTTTTTGTGCAATGCATAATATTTTAATCATCGGTGCTGGCGGGGTTGGGAGTGTGGTTGCTCACAAGTGTGCGATGCTGCCTGAAATTTTCGGCCAAATTACCCTTGCCTCACGGACCTTGAGTAAATGTGAGGCGATTGCCGCTGAGGTGAAACAACGCACCGGGCGCGAGATTACCACCGCGAGCGTCGATGCCGATGTGGTCGAGCAGACCGTCGCGCTCATTCGCCAATGCGGCGCGAAGTTGCTGATCAACGTGGCGCTGCCGTATCAAGATCTGCACTTGATGGATGCGTGCTTGGAAGCGGGCTGCGATTATTTAGACACCGCCAATTATGAGCCGCTGGATCTGGCGAAATTTGAATACTCGTGGCAATGGGCGTATCAGAATCGATTTTCCGATGCGGGGCTTTCCGCGTTGCTTGGCTCAGGCTTTGATCCGGGCGTGACCAATGTGTTCACGCGTTGGGCTCTGAAGCACCATTTTGATGAAATTCACACGCTCGACATCATCGATGTGAATGGCGGCGATCACGGCAAGGCGTTTGCGACCAATTTTAATCCGGAAATCAACATCCGCGAAGTGACGGCACCATGTCGGCATTTTGAGGAGGGCGCATTTGTCGAAAGCCCGCCGATGTCGAAACATCAATCATTCGAGTGCCCGGATGGCGTGGGGACTTACGAAATTTACCGGATGTATCACGAGGAGCTGGAATCGCTCGTCAAGCACATGCCGACCTTGCGCCGAGCTCAATTTTGGATGTCATTTTCCCCTAATTATTTGAAACATTTGGAGGTTCTGCAAAATGTGGGCATGACGCGCATCGATCCAGTTTCTTATCAGGGGATGCAAATTGTGCCGTTGCAATTCCTCAAGGCGGTGCTGCCAAATCCAGGAGATCTTGGACAATCGACCAAAGGCCGGACCTGCATTGGCAACGTCATCACCGGCGTGCAAAACGGACAATTCAAGGCCATCTACGTGTATAATATCTGCGACCATGAAGCGTGTTTCGCGGAAGTTGGCTCGCAGGCGATTTCTTACACCACCGGCGTGCCAGCGATGATCGGCGCAAAACAGATGCTCGCTGGAGGTTGGCGCAAGCCTGGTGTCTGGAACATCGAACAACATGACCCAGACGGATTCATGGCAGATCTGAACGTGCACGGGCTTCCTTGGCAATGCATCGAGCTCTCCAGTGAGGCGGCAGCTGCACTCAAAGTTTGCTGATGCCAATTGATTTCGATCTTGACAGAAAAAAATAGCCAATTTTCCAAAAAACCACTTGCTAGCCATTCTCACCAACTCCATCTTTATCCAATATGATTTCTTCTGAAACCCTTAAATCCAAACTTGCCCTCAGCTTTAC
>RDZR01000031.1 GCA_004294095.1 Verrucomicrobiota bacterium | reverse complement strand
GCAGATCCTGCCGGAAATAACGTCAAACTCATCGCCGAGGTAACCACGCGTCCGGCGCTTGCTGGCGTTGGCTTCGCTGGAAATACCATTTTTTCCGATCAAAAATTGGCGAAGGAATCGAAACTCAAAGCTGGTGGCGCACTTAGCGACGCGCAGATTTTAGAAGCCCGCCAGAACATCGAAAAATACTATCAAGGCTATGGTTACCCAGATGTTTCGGTCACTCACCGCATTCAGAGCACTGCGCAAGGTGGCCTTTCTGATTTGATTTTCTTGATTGATGAAGGATCAAAAAACGAGATTCGTAAAATCCGTTTTGAAGGGAATTCGGCGTTCACGGATCTCGAGCTGCGCAAGGAAATGAAGACCAAGGAGAAAAGTTGGCTCTCATGGCTCACCAAGTCCGGCCGCTTTGAGTCCGAGAAACTGGATGAAGATATGGATGCGATTCTCGATTACTACCGTAGCCGTGGTTACTTGCGTGCAAGCAGCCCGGGCATGCGGCGGGATCCGGTCGGCGATGGCCGCGTGGATTTAGTCATTCCGATTTCCGAAGGGGAAAAATACACGGTCGAAGGCATTGGTTTTGGCCGCATGACGGTCTTTAAACCCGAAGATTTTAATCCGAATCTCACGCTCAATACCAACGATCCATACTCTTCCAAAAAAATGCGCGATGACATCACGATGATGCGTGGTTTCTACGGATCTCGCGGTTATGCAGATGCGCTGATTACTCCAGACATCCGCGATGCTGGCCCCAATCGCGTGACGATTATCTACCGCGTCACCGAAGGCGCGCGCTTCCGAGTTGGCCGCGTGAACATCGAAGGCAATACCAAAACTCAGGACAAAGTGATCCGCCGAGAAATTCCTCTCAAGCCGGGCGATATGTTCAACTCGGTGGAGTTAGACACCACCAAATCTCGCTTGGATAACTTGCAATACTTCAGTGATGTGCAAGTCGTCGGCTCACCTGCCGGCGGTGGCTACCGCGATGTGAATGTGCTCGTCGAAGAAAAGGCCACTGGGTCGATCGGCGTTGGTCTCGGATTCAGCTCGGTAGATAGTGTGGTGGGCTTCCTCAATTTAGAGCAATCCAACTTCGATTTGTTCAACCCGTGGAATTTCACCGGCGGTGGGCAACGATTCGCGATGAGCTTGCGCCTCGGATCACAACGTTCGGAGTTTAGCATGTCGCTCACTGAGCCATGGTTTATGGATCAACAGCTTTCACTCGGTGGCGAGTTGTTCTACAAGCAATCCACTTACTTCAGTGATTTCTATGAGCAAACGAACTTTGGCGCTGCCGTTACCTTGCGCAAACCATTCGGTGACAAAGGTGCGGTCCGTGCTGAGTATCGGTTAGAAAATGTGACAATCGATTCCGAGATTGATTCAACCGATTACGCCAATAATGGCGATAAATCGCAGCTCGCTCAGGACCGAATTGGTGGCGATTTTCTCCGCAGCGCGCTCACTGCTGGATACGTTTACGACAGCAGAGACAGTGCCGTGCTCGCTCGCAGTGGCCACAAAATTGACGTAGGTCTTACTCTCGCAGGCACGGCGCTCGGTGGCGATGTGGATACCATCACCTTTTCATTCCAAGGACAGAAATTCTGGAATCTCAAATGGGACACGATTTTATCCGTATCTGGTGAGCTGGCCTCAGTCGATAGCACCGGCGATGATATTCCGATCTTTGAGCGCATGTTCTTAGGTGGTGCTCGCACCTTGCGCGGCTTTGAGTTCCGCGATATTGGGCCGCGCGATACTGGTTACACCGAGGAAGTCTTTGGCGGCAATTCGCTTGGATATGTCTCTGTGGAATACACTGTGCCAATCATTGAAACGGTGCGTGCAGCTGTCTTTTACGATGCTGGCTTCGTCAATGAAGCGAGTTGGGATCTGGTGCCAAGCGATCTTTACAGCAACGTCGGCTTTGGCATTCGCCTCAAGCTTCCCATCAGCCCGCTGCCTCTCGCATTGGATTATGCCGTGCCAGTTTCCTCACCGGATAAAGAGGCCGATAAAGGCGGGCAATTTAACTTTTCCTTGCAGTATAGCTACTGATCGATCCTCGGCTACACTCCATCAGTTAGATGTGGTGTAGCAAGATGGATTTAGCGGCGAAGTGGCCTGTGAGAATATCAGAGACGATCACCACTGGCGTGCCGCTGCTGACTAATTTTTCCTCTAACAACCATTCACTGAGGCGGCGAATCGTATCCTCAATGTTGAGTGAAAACGGCAGGCAATACGCACTCACACCTCGCGTGAGCGAAAGTTGACGGCAGACGCGGTCCGTCGGTGTAAACGCGTAAAATCCATTCGTCCGTGGCCGCAACATGGCCACGTGATTGGCGAGCACACCTCGGCGTGTGAGCACAATGAGCCGCGCATCCGGCAGTGAATCTGCTAGACTTACCGCGGCTCGTGCGGTTTTTTGGCGTTCTTCTCTGAGCACAGCATGCTGGCCGAAGCCGTGCCCGCCCGAGCGCTCGATGCGAGAAGCAATGCGCACCAACGCATCCACGCATCGCTCAGGATATCGGCCAACCGAGGTCTCGCCCGAGAGCATCAAACAATCCGCCTCTTCGTAGGCAGCATTCATCACGTCTGTGACTTCCGCGCGCGTCGGCGTCGGCTGCTTGATCATCGATTCTAACAACTGAGTGGCAACGATGACTCGTGTGCCAAGCTCATGGCAGCGCTTGACGATCCGGCGCTGGAGAATGGGCAATTCTTCAAAAGCCACTTCGGTGCCTAAATCGCCCCGGGCAATCATGATCACATCTGCTTCTCGAATGATGGCATCAATGTTGCGCACCGCCTCTTGGTCTTCAATTTTTGCGACGATCTGTGCCTCGCCTTCGATGCTCGTCATTGCTTCACGCAGCTCGCGGACGTGGGCCGCATCGCGCACGAAAGAGCCGGCGATGAAGTCCGCTCCGCAGCCTACGGCGAGGGCGAGATCTTTGTGATCTTTTTCTGTTAGGGCGGGGAGATTCAAGCGCACACCGGGTAAATTGATATGCCTGCGCGAGCCCATGAGCCCGGGAGTTTTCACATGGCAAAGAATCCGCTCAGGAGTGACTTCGTTGATGCGCATGAGCAGTGCCCCATTATCGACGACGAGTGTATTGCCAACTGAGACATCTGACATCAGCCCATCGTAATTCACAGTTGTCGAATAAGCAGTGCTTGGCTCACTGCCCGTTTTCCGAAACTCCACCACATCTCCTTCGAGCAGCTCAATCGGTGTGGCTAGATCTCCGGTGCGGATCGAAGGACCTGTTAGATCAAACAAGACGCCGATGTTCGCTCCAAGATCATCGGCTTGTTTGCGCACGATGCGCGTCATTTTTGCCGCCCATTCGTGAGGAGCATGGCTCATATTGAGGCGGAAGACATTCGCGCCCATTTCGATTAGGCGGCGAATCATCGCCTCGGATTCAGTTGCGGGCCCCAGAGTGCAGATGATTTTGGTTTTGCGTGACATAAGATGCGTCAATCGATGAGCAAGCACGCCATGTGCCGCATGTGATCTTTAGAAATCTAAACCAAAGGGTGCGATTAAATCAACCGCGGAGCACCGGCAATGTGGCATCTCGCCACTGCGGTGGTGGAGTTGGCAAATCGACCCAACTGCGGCAGCCGGCGTAAGACTTCTGGTAGGAAATTACCCATGGCACATCGAGTTGGTGAGCGCGTATCTCTGCAACGTGCAAGCTGCCAGCAGCCATGCTTTTGCCTTGCCACTCGAAGCGTTCTTTCAACGTGCTTTCTGTGTAAATGTGCTGCTTTTCTAACAGAATAACTTCCTCCCATTTTTCTAACAGACGTGTGGAAATCACTTCCACCCACACGGAGATTGGAACTGGATCATCGATTTTCCATTCATCTAACACTTCAACGCTGCCGACGCGCACATGCTCACTCTGCGCGTGGAATCGGGTAGGAAAGAGAAAAAATTCGCGGTGGGCAAAGTGGAAGCCATCTCGCCCTTCGTGAATGCCGCCCTTGCGTAAAATGAGTGTTTGCCGGCCGTTGCCGATCGCATCACAAACCACTTGCCATTCTTTGAAGCCGATAGCTTGCACGAGCGTTTGTTAGAAAAACGAATTTAGATTAAATCTTCAGCAGTTACCGATGTTTGTGCGCGAGAGCCTAACAGAGTTGCCTGTTTGATCACACGCTCGGCCGTCGCATCAAAGCGGAAGCTGTGACAATTCGGGCAAAGTAATGCAGATGTCGCGATGATTGATTCACAGCCTTCGCAGACTTTGTATCCACTTGGGTTGCTGACGATTTTTGCGGCAGCGGCTGCTCGGCTGTTGGAGAGTGATTCAGGCATGGGGATCAATAAAAAAGCGGAACATGGAGCGTTCCGCTTTTTCTTCGAGGTGTCTCTATGAAGAAACGTGGCGCTTTGATTGCTTAGGCGCTCGCAGTGGCCAACGCCTTCGCTGTCTTGCTCTTCAAGTTTGCCGCTTTGTTTGGATGGATCAAGTTGCGTTTTGCAGCTTTATCAACGACTGAGGCAAATGCAGAAACAGCGGTAGATGCTGCGGCTTTGTCACCGGATGCGATTGCAGCTAAAGCGTTTTTACGCAGTGTCTTCATGCGGCTTTTTTCTGCACGATTGCGCTCTGTGCGAACGACGGTTTGTCGCGCACGCTTGATGGATGACTTATGATTGGCCATGAGAATATGATGAAATTAAGGAAATAATTGCCGAAGCGGATTGAAAAGATATTTTAAAATGGCCCCGTGTCAAGCTCAGGATTGAAAAATTACAAACCATTTCCGAAGCGAGCCACGCGGGAGGCACTTGCGTTATAGGATCTGCTCTCGTTACCGATGGAGCCACGAATGACGAACACATCGGCACCTGTGCCGACGCGGTTGTAGAGATCTATCACATCGCGGCTCGACATGCGGATGCAGCCGTAAGAAACGGGTTTTCCCAAGCGGCGTTCTTCGGTGGTGCCGTGAATATAGATTGTTCTGCGGAAGGCGTTGTTATTGCGTGACTCAGTGCCGGCTAGCCATAAAATGCGAGTCACGATTGGGTCTCGGCCTGGAGCATTCGGTTGCAGAACCTCACCGGTCGGGCGGCGGCTCTTGAATACGGTGCCAGGTTTGGCATTGCCGCCAATTTTTTTCGCAATCTGCATTCTTCCCAGCGGGGTGCGATTGCTATTCGGGATGTCTCCCAAGCCGAATTTGGAAGTTGAAATTTTGTAGGATTTTACCGGATCCCCGTCTTTGACCAAGAGCATCTTTTGATCCGCAACGCTGACGATCATCTTGTTGCGCGTATCCTTGTTTGCATACGCACCTGATCCACAACTCGCTAAGACGACTGCCAACATGCCACATAGGCCGTAGCTAATTGCTTTGCGATGCCACTTTAACAAAAAATTCATAGATCCGACAAAACTCAAGGCTTACGATTTGTAATCCTGCTGAGAGTTGTCAATTCACTATTTTGCAACATTCTCAACAAAGATGATAAAGATGTGTAAAGGAATCCAACCGGAAATGGAAGCAAAAGAATTGCAGAATTCCATCTTTCTTCGAGAGCTGCCTCACAAACGATGAAGAGGAAGAAGAACCCGAATAATAATTCGATGAATGGCGTGAGTGATTTGATCGCCTTGTAGCTACTTTTTTTCCAATCATGCTGTGCGGATTTATCGATTCCGTATTTGGGCGTGCGGATGAATGCCGTTTGATGGTTGAAAATGGCTTCGATGACGGCTTTGCCATTGCTGATGGACATGCCGATGCCAAGCGCCAAGAGCAATGGCAAATAGGGAATTTCTCGCCACCAAGAGCCCGGGCGTAGGGCTTTTTGCGAGATGAGATAAAAAACAATCACGGAAACCGATGAGAAGAAAAAGATCGGGACGTTGATGATGTAGTAAGTAAATTTTCCGAAATCTGGCTGCCATTGTTGATTTGGATAAATCAGGAAACAAAGCAAGATGAGCAGCAGGTAGGCGAAGTTGGAAGTCAGATGCGCCGTAGCCTCCAATTTGATAAATAACGGCACATTACTGCGCCAAATTTCTGGCAACACTTTTTTGCACACTTGGATCGAGCCTTTGGTCCAGCGGTGTTGCTGGCTTTTGAAGCCATCCATATCCACAGGCAATTCTGCCGGAGTTTCCACATCATTGAGGAAAATAAAGCGCCAGCCTTTCAATTGAGCACGGTAGCTCAAATCCATGTCCTCGGTGAGCGTGTCGTGCTCCCAGCCGCCAGCATCGGCGATGCATGATTTTCTCCAAATGCCGCCAGTGCCGTTGAAGGTGAAAAACCGGCCTGAGCGGTTGCGCGCCGTTTGTTCCAACTCAAGATGCCCATCCAAAAACATCGCCTGAATCCGCGTAAGCACGTTGTATGTCCGGTTTAAATGGCCCCAACGCGTTTGAATCATTCCGATTTTTTCATCAGTGAAATAATGGATCGTTTTTTGCAGCAAATCGGGATTCGGCACAAAATCCGCGTCCAAAATCAGCAAATATTCACCTTTGGCGTAGCGAGTGCCATTCTCCAACGCACCAGCCTTGTATCCAGTGCGGTCCGTGCGGTGGATGTGCTGCGCATCAAAGCCTCGCGCTTGCAACCTCTCGATTCCAGCGCGGCAAATCTCGACCGTTTCATCGGTGGAATCGTCCAGCAGTTGAATCTGCATTTGCGATTGCGGGTAATCCAAGGCAGAGACCGATTCCAATAACCGATCCACCACGTGCATTTCATTAAAAACAGGCAACTGGATCGTCACCAACGGCAGCTCCTCAAATTCACACAGTGGCTTCGGCTTCTTGCTGGCGTGTTTGAGATACAAAAATACGATCGTCAAACGGTGAGATCCATAGCCTGCAAGGCCGATCAAAACGAGAATGTAGCTTGCATACCAGAGGGGTGAGGTCCAATCCATAGTGATCGTCGTTTAGTAAAGGTTTCTTAAATAAAGTCAATCGAGAATGCGCCTAAATCGACTTAAATTCCCGATGTTTGTGGCATCCATGCCATGGTTTTTTGCTAATAGCAAAAGCATGACGTGGCCGCAGGCAAGCGTGTCGATGCCAGCTTGTCAAGGGCCGAGTCGGCCTCAGGCGGGAAAGTCGCCAAATCGTTGCTGCAACATCTCTTTGCGAAAGTGAAAGATCCGCCGCAGTTCATTTTTCACCCAAAGCGCGTGAGCGATGGCTCCGAACGGGCCAAATCCCAATCCATAATGCACCAAATCATGCATGAGCACGCCGCCGGGGATTTCCTCAAAACGATGCAGGTGATGCCAAAATTGATACGGTCCGAAGCGTTGTTCATCGATGAATGATTCGCGCTGTTTGACGGATTTGATCTCCGTCACCCATGGAATCCAGAGGCCGGGCAAAATTTTAACCCGATAGGTGATGATCTGCCCTTCATACATCGCGTCACCCGGCAAGCTCACGATTTTAAAGCCGAGCTCAGGCGGCGTGATTTCGTCGAGATTTTTTGGACTGGAAAAAAATGTCCACGCCTCATCGAGCGAAATTGGCAGGCGTTGCTCTTGAGTCAGCGAGTGGATTTTCATCGGTTGCCGCACCATCGAAGCCATCGCTCGCCGCGCAAGAGCGAGATGTTATTTGGCCGCGACTTTCCGGTTGTGCGTAGCGACGTTTGCGGTAGCTTATCCACTATGGATTTAAAGATATTGCAAAGCTGGGCGGAAGAGGAAGTAGCCGCCGTCACCAAAGTGCTGCCAGAGGAAATGCAAACGGATGTAAAAAACGCGGTGATTCTGTATGCAGATAAAGCGAGTGAAGAAGAAATCTATGCCGATTCATACGATGATCCTCCGGTCTGGGTGGATGATTCAGTCACGCCGCCAGTGATTCAATTTTTTCTCAATACCATTTGGATGATGAGTGGCGAAGATGAACAAGACTTCCGCGATGAAGTTGGCATGATCGCACTCGATGAATGGAGCCTGCTATTCGATTGGGACGGAAACGAACTCACGGAGTGAGCTCAAAGTGCTGTTTGATCTGGCGTGAAACATCCGCAAAACTGCCATTTTTCCAGCAAATTTCGGCACCTAGCGAGAGCACTGGCACCTGCTCCCTAGTGTGATCCGTGCCCGCATGATACGGATCGTTGCCGTGATCCGCAGTGATGATCAAAAGATCGCCTCGATCTAACTGTTGGAGAAAGCCGCCTAACCATCCATCAAATTCCATCAAGCATCGCCCATATCCTTGCGGATCCCGCCGATGGCCATACAGCGAATCGAAATCCACCAAATTCGCAAAAAGAAATTCTTTTTGCTGGGCAGGTTTTTCTAACAACATTTCCAAGGTGGCCATGCCCTCGGAATTCGATTTTGTCGGATACGATTCCTCAATCCCGCAATTCGCAAAAATATCGGCTATTTTTCCAATGCCAATCGTCTTCACTCCGGCGGCTTGCAGCGCGTTGAGCACTGTGAAGTCTGGCGTGAGAGAATAATCGTGGCGATTTCCTGTGCGTTGAAAATCCCCCGCTCCTTCACCGATAAATGGCCGTGCGATGACTCGGCCAATCCGCATGCCAGACTCATCTAACAAATTTCGCGCGATCTGACAAATTGCCCACAATCGCTCAAGTCCAAAGTATTCTTCATGCGCCGCGATTTGCAACACGCTGTCCGCGCTCGTGTAAAGAATCGGCTTGCCAGTGCGGCAGTGTTCTTCCCCGAGATCGGTTAGAATGTGCGTGCCTGATGCCGCATAATTACCGATGAATTCAACACCCGTCCGCCGCTCAAACTCTTTTAAAAATACCTGCGGAAAAAATTCACAAGTATCGAACGGTTGATCTAACACACAGCCCATCAATTCCCAGTGGCCCGAGGTGGTGTCTTTTCCAGATGCCGCCGCCGTGAGCTTGCCGAAGCAAGCGCCTTCTAACAATTTAGCAGCGCGAGGGAGTCCTAGTATCTGATAGAGCCCGAGACTCGCCAGATGCGGCAGAGCAAACCCGGGCTGCCGAGCAAATAAATGCCCAAGCGTATTTGCGCCCTCATCACCATAACTCGCCGCATCCGGTGCATGGCCGCAGCCGACAGAATCTAACACAATGCAAATGACTCGTTTCATTGAAAAGTGATGGGGGTTTAATTTTATGTTAGAAAATCAAGGCCGCATCAATGCTGTAATCGTTATAGCTCGGCGGCCGCAAAAAACCAATCAACCTTTGTCCTGAGCTTTTGGCGAAATCCACCGCGAGCGAACTCGGCGCCGAAATGGCGGCGATGGTGGGAATTCTCGCAGCAAGTGCCTTTTGCATGATTTCAAAAGAGACTCGCCCCGAGACAAGCAATATCGAATTTGCCATTTCTAACTGATTCATAAGCGCGTGGCCAATGACCTTATCCACCGCGTTGTGCCTGCCCACGTCCTCAAATACGCACAGCAAATTTCCATCCTCATCAAAAAGCCCCGCTGCATGCAGCCCACCCGTGGTGGCAAACGAAGGCTGCCCTGCACGGAGCCTAGCCGGCAACGCCAACAATACACCGCGTGCAGGGGACTCGCGCCTCGCAATCGGCGGGAACGCGCAAAAAATCGCATCTAACGATTTTTTCCCACAGATCCCGCAAGAACTCGCCGCGTATAAATGTCGGCTCAATTGTGTAAGATCCACCGCGGCGTTTTCATGCAAAAAAATGAGCAGCCGGTTTGCCTCTGGATCCGATTTAATCTCACGAATCACCTCCGCCATGCCAATTATTCCTTCGCTGATTAAAAAACCCACCGCCAGCTCCTGATCATTGCCCGGAGTGCGCATCACCACCGCCACTGGATGACCATCGATGCGAATTTCTAACGGCTCTTCCACCACCACAAAATCGGCACGCTCCGTCGCGCCCAGCTCGCTGCTGTGGCAAATGGTCACCGGCCGCGACGCTTCCATGGCCAGAGCATGGAACAGATTATTCTTCAAGGTGAGAAAAAAATCACGTCGTCTCAGTTCATTACGAGAAATTCGACCATGCCTCCATCAGACCACCTCGTCTCGCACGCGCCCTGATCCAACGACCATCTTCACACTTGTCGGCTAAACTCATCATCACGGCACCTACGTCATTTTTCTAGCAGAAAAAATGGATCAATCGACTTCGTATTCCACTTCTACGATCACACGAACGACTTTTTGCTCAGGGGTTGCCTCGTCACGATCTTCCACTTGGAACCATCCTTGCGAGGCATTGCGCAATTTCCCCAATGATGTTTGTGAATCTTTGGAAAACTGCTCGGCCGCGATCCGTGCATTCTTCGTCGCTTCTTGGATCATTGCCGGCTTGATCTCATTGAGTTCTTCAAAGCTAAACCGCGGTGCGCTGCGAGTGCCGAGCATCACTTCTTTTTGAATCAATTCAGACATGTCTGCCTGCGTGCTTTTGATGGCATCGATGCGAACCGTGCGCAACAAAACAGACTGATAGCCGATGTATCGTGTCGCTGGTGGTGGCACATCCACTTCGCGCTCGATCAACTGGGTGTCGGTAAATGATGGCGGCTGGACGGCAATGTCCGCTAGGTCAAAGCCATGTTTTTTTGTGAGAAAATCGAGCACGCTTTGCGTATCAGATTTGAGCTTGTCATTTAACTGCACCAAATCATCGCCGCTTCCTTGGTAGCCGATTGACCAAATCGCAAGTGTCGCAGGCACCTGACGCTCGGCCAAGCCTTTGACAGAAATCGCACGGCTGCCACGATCACGATCGGCAATGCCTTTGCCAATGAAAAAGCCACTCAAGCCAAGGCCTGCTGCTAACAGCAATGCGGAGAGGAACATGTTTTTCATAGAAACAACTTAATCACATCATCTGAAACGTCCAGCGATGATTACGCCCAAAAAATAAAAATGCCTAATTTGAAAAATACTACGTTTCTAGTAGAATTTGCGTGGAGAAACAGACTGATTTCCCTGGTTACGAATAGCAACATCGTGATTTTCAATTTCTAACAAACTCATCTACTAGAACGACAGCGGTGATTTCAGTTCAGCCGCCATTTTCCAATGAAGATCTCCCCTCGCTTCCTCCACAGCGTGTGCTCGATTTCCTCATCCACCTCCATAAAGAGATGAAACTCGGTCCCGCCTCTCCCCCGTTAGCTTTCTTCGGTATTAATTAGTTTGAGCGATCGCAGCGGAGTCTTTGAACAGCAAGACCATGATGTAGGCCTTATCGTCCTTATTGATGAAGGAGCATGCGTCATAGTGACTCCTGGGAACGGGGGGGCATTCGACGGACTGATCCTTGACCTGCAAACGGATGCCACCACCAACAACTCCAGTTACTCCAGGACCCATCTTGTAAGGCCCGGCTGAACCGCGCGCGATATAAACTGAATCGGCAAATTGAGCCTTCCGGTTGGCGATATCGGAATCCTGAAACGTGAAATCAGCTCTCTTCTGGGTGCTCACGAGCCATGCGTCGTATCCTGCCATGCAAATGAAGGTAGCAACCGTGATTGGAAGCACCAAGACTCGAATTGCCGCAGATATTGGGCCGTAGGGAAGATCGAATGATGTAGGTTTCATATTGATATTTATCGAATGTATAGGCGATCCACGGCGGGAAGGGAAGCACGAATCCCAATTACCCTCCCGCAGCAGCTCGGTAACGGCATGGCCGAATGTAGGGGGTCTTCGTCGCAGAAGTGGCACGATTCATAACCACCCGAATATCCCAAGAAATCTCTAACTCGCGTTTGCAAAGAATGTGTTTTCTTTGTTCGACGATTGCATGATTCACTTTAAAACTCATCCATGCCCCGCATTCTTATAGTCGAAGATGAGCCTGCAATTGCAGACGCCTTGATCTACGTTTTGAAGAGCGAGCTTTATGATGTCGTGCATGTCATGACGGGAGCCGAGGCATTAAAACAGGAACGGCAAACCACGCATGACTTGGCGATTTTGGACATCGGCTTGCCAGACATGACAGGATTCGAGCTTTGCCGTCAGCTTCGGGAAATGCGAGGCATCCCTGTGCTATTTCTCACCGCGCGGAGTGAGGAAATTGATCGGGTGCTCGGCTTGGAAATTGGTGGAGATGATTATGTGACAAAGCCGTTTTCACCTCGTGAAGTCGCCGCCAGAGTCAAAGCAATTCTCAGAAGAGCAGGAAACACATCTCATGCTGTAACAACCGTTTCGCATGATTCCGAGTTATCGCTGAAAATTGATGAATCAGCGAAGCGCATTATGTTGAACGAAATCGCACTCGACCTCACTGCTCACGAGTTTCGTATGGCATCCGTCTTGATCAGTCATCCACGACAGGTTTTTTCAAGAGATCAACTGCTAGAAAACGCATGGCATGATCCCGGAGCAGTGACAGACAGAACCGTGGATGCTCACGTAAAAACTCTACGTGCAAAACTGAAAGCCACTCAATCGGGCGCCGAGGAAATGATCGAAACTCGACGGGGTCTGGGTTATTCCTACTCGCCATTGACTTTATAAATCAATGCGCCTGACACGAATCACTCTCCTAGTCATCGCGCTAGTCATCGCGGCGGGATTCTATCTCTTGGTCAGCAAGCAACTTGAAGAAGTTGAGCCGCAGCTTTTTCAAGCAACAGAGGAAGCGATGGTTGATACCGCGAACGTCTTGGCATTGTTCGCTGAACGGTCGTTCAGAGATGATGGATTCCAATCCAATGAATTTCGCGAAATATTGGATGCTGCAAGCACGCGGGAACTGAATGCCAAAATTTTCCATCACACCAAGACCAATGTCGGAGTGAATCTATATGTCACGGATGAAAAGGGCATCGTGCTGTTTGATTCTGGAAATCCTAAAAACAAAGGATCGGATTATTCTGAGTATCGTGATGTCTATCTGACACTGCGTGGCAAATACGGCGCACGTAGTAGTCGGCTGGTTGAAAGTGATGACAAAAGCTCTGTCCTTCACGTCGCCGCACCGATTGGCGACTCGGAAAATCCTCGTGGAGTGTTATCTGTTTATAAAAAACAATCCGATGTCTCCCCCATCATACAGCGGCGGGTTTCAGAGATCTGGTGGGGCACTGGGCTGATCGGAGGTGGCATTCTATTTTCTGTGGGCGTTATATTTATTTGGCAGTATCGGCCCATCGCCAAACTCACAGAATACACGCGCGACATCGAGCAAGGCAAACGCCGACCACTGCCATACCTTGGACTTGGAAAGGAAGTGAATACCCTCGCCCGTGCGCTTGAATCGATGCGTGAATCGCTCGAAGGCCGGCGATTTGCAGAACGTTACGTGCAGACTTTGACTCACGAAATGAAAAGCCCACTGGCTGGAATACGTGGTGCGGCTGAGCTACTGAATGATGATGCCGGCGTCATGTCTGGAGAGGATCGCCGTCGTTTTCTCAACAACATTTGTGCAGAGGCGCTGCGTGCAGACCGGCTACTAGGCAGGCTGCTCGAACTTTCTGTAATGGAAGGAAAATCCAAACTGGATGAAACGGAAGTGATCGATCTGAGAATCCTCGTCGCACGTGTCGTTGATGATTTAAAGGCCATGGCCGAGCTCGCTGGTGTGAATATCGTTCTCCAAAAAACGGATAAGACGAAAATGGTCACCGGAGACTCTTTCATGCTCAAAGCAGCGATTACCAATCTGTTAGAAAATGCGATCGACTATTCACCAAGTGGCGATGTGGTTTACGTAATCTTGGAAAGCTCAGGCGCAAATCACCTCGTGATCATTGAGGATCACGGCGAAGGCATACCAGAGTATGCGAAGGAAAAAGTATTTGAACGATTTTTCTCACTGCGGCACTTACGAACTGGTCG
Organism: Verrucomicrobiota bacterium; assembly: GCA_004294095.1. Classification (GTDB taxonomy): domain Bacteria; phylum Verrucomicrobiota; class Verrucomicrobiia; order Verrucomicrobiales; family Akkermansiaceae; genus Luteolibacter. The sequence goes on along the minus strand of RDZR01000031.1, from coordinate 55,045 downwards.
CAAGGGAACTGGGCTCGGCTTGACTTTAGTTCGCGAGGCCGCTGAGCTGCACATGGGAAGTGCTTCCTTGGAAGCAGCCACACCCACAGGAACCAGAGCGATTTTTTCTATTCCAAGTTGTTGAGAGGAATTCACCATATTTTCACGCGAACTTCATAAAACTCTCTCGTCGCGCTGCATTGATATGCGCATCCGATGCGAGACCTCCTTACCCCTACCACCCAACACATCCGCGCACCAAAGACCGCTGCGATACTTCGCACGGCCTTGATCGCGGCGGCGGGCTTCGGAGTTTATGGATTCACAGTGGGCTACTGGCGCTCGCCTTTGATGGGTTGTTACGTCGCAGTGAAAATGCCTTTACTCGTCGCACTTACCCTTGCCTGCAACGGCCTTCTGAATGGCTTGCTGGGTTTGTTGCTCGGTAGTGGACTGGGTTTTAAACAATCTCTTCATGCTCTACTCAGCGGCTTTGCGATCACTGGACTCATCCTCGCTTCAGTTGCACCTGTCACATTTTTTCTCGCCTTAAATATATCAGGACCGGATTCACAAAATGCCACCACTTCTCATTCAGCTTATCTTTTAACTCATGTTTCACTCATCGCCATCGCGGGTGTGGCGGGAGTCGTGAAGCTGGCTAAGTTGCTAGAGTCTTACACAGAATCCCGCACGATTTCCCGCGCAACACTTACCGCATGGATCGCGGGCAACGCGTTTCTCGGCTGCCAATTCTCATGGGTTTTGCGGCCATTTTTCGGTTCGCCAAGTCTTGAGGTCGCATTCTTACGCGAAAACCCCATGCGGGGAAATTTCTACGAAGCAGTATGGAGATCCTTTGAACGCGTGATCTCTGAAATCGATCTCATGTGGATGGTGCTTCTCATCCTGTTAGGAATCATCATGCCAATCTTTCTCTTCCATATCAGAAACCAAATAAAGAAAGCAAAACAATGAACCAAGAACATGCAGAACCAAACGCAACCCCACCTCCGCTCAATCCCACGCAATACGTGCCGATTCCAAAAAACCCCAATCTCCGAGAACTATTTGAAATCCTGCTTCGCAGGCCAGCGCAGCTCGCTGGGCATCAAGTTTGCGAAGAGAAACCGACTCTGCTGCGATTCGGCCTGATCGCTTTGTTGTCCATTCTTGTCTTCGGTTTTGTGTTAGGCACCTTTGCCTACAAGGATCAACTGTGGGCAGCTCCAATCAAAATGGGCGGTGGCCTACTTTTCGCCGGGCTCATTTGCTTTCCCAGTCTGTATATCTTTTCTACGCTTGCAGGCTCAAATGCATCTGCTGCACGCTTAGGCGGCTTGCTTAGCGGTATGTTAGCCATGGCCGGCCTACTTCTGCTTGGCTTCGCACCTGCCTTGTGGATCTTCGCTCAGGGAACAAGCTCGTTCGGATTCATCGGCGCACTTGCTTTGCTATCCTGGCTTGCCGCAATGATCTTTGCCTTCCGTTTCATGCGTGTCGCACTTCGCGTAACCGGCGCAACACAAACCGCACCGCTTGTCATCTGGAGTATTATTTTTCTCCTCGTCACTCTGCAACTCTCAACCAGCCTTCGCCCCATCCTAGGAACCTCCGACAAATTTCTAAACACCGAAAAGAAATTTTTCCTCCAACACTGGTGCGACACGATGAACAAATCGCTCAAACCTTGATTTTAGTGCATGATGATTTTTTGATGATCCATAAGCTTTCAACTATCGTCTGCCGTGATGCGGTGGCCGATAGGGTTTTCGGAATGATGAGCTTTGCGGTGCACTGTTAGATTTCATGTGCAGTCGTTGCCGAACTGCACCGCTTGCTCATCGGAGGTGAAGCGGATGAAGCCGCGGCTGGTGGGTTTGCCATTGCCGGACAATCCGAGGCCACCGAAGGGAAGCGTGGATGGAGAAAATGTGGTCGCAAGATTTGCATAAAGGTTGCCAACTCGCAGCTCGCTGCCGATTTCCTCAAAACGAGCGCGGCTTGATGTGAAAATACTCGCGGTAAGGCCAAACGGAGTGGCATTGTGCAAGGCGATGATTTCATCGTCGTTTTCTGCTAGAAACACATCGATGAGCGGGGCAAAAATTTCGTTAGCAAGGTGCGGGCATTGCATACCGGCGCGGAAACTTTTCCAAACTCGTGCGGCTGGTTTCACATAATAGCCAGGGAGGCCATTCCACTCGGGCATCGCCGCGCCTTCGACCAACCAATTGCCGCCACTTTGCAGGGCAGTTGCGTAGCGCTGATGGGCGGCTTCACTGACTAAGGTGCCCAGCGTGGTCGTCTCCAAGCAGGGATCGCCGGGTTGATACGCGCCGAGCTCTTCTTTCAATGCTTCACAAAATCGATCGAACTGGCTGGCGTGAATGATCGCGCGGCTCGTCGAGTTGCAACGCTGCCCCGCTGTGGCGCAAATACCGAGGGCCGCGGCCTTTGCAGCAGCACGCAAATCCCCGTCGGCTAACAGAACCAGCGCGTTTTTCCCACCCATTTCTAGGGCGAGGTTTTTAGAAAAATCTCCAGCTACGGCGATGGCGATCGCACGCCCGACTCCTACCGATCCGGTGAAACAAATCGCGCGCACTCGATCGTCCGTGCACAGGCTCATGCCTTCATCAGCACCTCCCTGGACGACTTGAAAAACGCCTGCGGGCAGATGCTGCTCGAAGACTTCGGCATAATGTTTCGCGACGATCGCGCCAATCGGAGAGGGCTTGAAAATCACGGTATTTCCGGCGACCAAGTGAGGTAAAATCGCGCCATTGGCGAGATGCAGCGGAAAATTGAACGGACCAATGACGACTGCGGGCCCGCGAGAAAGATGGCGAACTTCCGCAGGAAATGGGCCGCCGAGAGCGGCTTCGCGGCTGAGGTAGCGCTCGGCATCTTCAAAGGTCAGCGCGAATTTCGCCAAGACCGCTCCGAGCTCGCCGCGCGATTCGGTGAGTGGCTTACCAGTTTCCAGCGCGATGCCCATGGCCAATTGCTCGCTGATTTCGCGCAATCCAGCCTCGACTGCTTTGAGCCGATCGATGCGTTCTGTTAGGCCGAGCTTCGCCCAACCTCGCCAAGCTGCTGTTGCGGCGGCGATGGCCGGCTCGACGGCGCTGGGCTCGATGCGCTCAAGCTGCCGATTGAGATTTCCGGGAGAGGAGAATTGCCAAGCTTCAGTCATGAGATATGGGTGCAAAAACTTGCTTGCAGGCCTCGAAGGTATTGACGTGGACTTTGACGACTTTCATCACATCTTCGGTGTAGCCGCCCGCCAAAACCCAGACGACTGGAATCGAGTGATCTTTGCAAAAACGGAAGACGCGCAGGTCGCGATTTTTCAGTGCTTGGTGATCCAGCTTCAGAGGAGAGCAAGGATCTTCCCAATACGGATCAGCTCCTGCCTGATAGATGATCAAGTCTGGTTTGCCTCTTGATAAAATCTGGGGCAAAGCGCGTTCGAGAATTTCTAACATTTCAGGCTCATCGGTGCCATTGGGTAAAATCGTGCAGAAGTGATTTTCTCCATCGTGGTGGCGAATGGTTTCCACATCTAGGTAGGCAAAATTTTTCCAATAATCATTGCCATAAATCGAGAGCGCGGTGATGTGCGGCCGACTCGCAGCGAGCAAGGCGGTGCCATTGCCATAATGCAAATCCATATCTAACACTGCGCCGTGTTGGATGAGTCCCTCTTCTTTCAGCGCATCCAACGTCACGACCAAGCCATTGAAGGTGCAAAATCCCTCGCCATGATCGCTGCAAGCGTGATGAAAACCACTGACCAATGCACAGGCAACGCCGTCTGTTAGAGCTTTTTTCGCCGCGGCAAGCAGTCCGCCATTGGTCAGGCGCACCGCCGGAAACAGCTCCGGGGACCATGGGAATTTCTGGCTTTCCGCAAGCTCGCGTGGCTCACCCGTTTCCACTGCATGGAGATACTCAGGCGTGTGCACGCGCGCCAATGCTTCGAGGGAAATCGGTTCCGGAGTATGAAAATCCGCGGCAGGATCATTTCTCAATATTTCCGCCACTAATCTGAATTTGCGAATGGGCATGCGGTGATTGTCACCGATGGGTGCCGCGTAACCGGGGTGATAGAAAATAGGAATCATAAAACGAAGGTGGGTTTATCTAACGGATAGATTTTTTGAGGTAAAGTGTGGAATGATTCGAGCCAAGCGAGACATGCGGCCATATGTTCAGGCGCAACGTGGCGTTGATACATTTCATAAATCCGCTCGATGTGGACGATGAGCTCGGAACTGGATATTTCTACTTCATTTTCACGACCGATGCGGCGGAATAAAATGTCCAGCGTCACTGGCTTCGGGCCATCTGGATCAGAATGAATCAGGGACGTAGGCCGGAAGTCTGGCTGGAGATAACCATGGCCGGCTGGAATAGTGAGAAATCCTGCTTTTGCATAAGAAGCTCGGCGCACTTGATTTGATAATGATGGCGACTCAGGAACGACGGGATCCATCTCACAAAAGAGCGTCAGCTCAGCATCGGGGACTCCGGCGATCGCCGCGACGCGACGCGCGAAGTTGACTGGTAGCGTTCTTAAAATGGTTGCTAATCCGCGCCGCCGCCAGCTTGGTAAAACCAACACATGCGACATGTGCACCGTCACCTCAGATTGCGAAACAATCGCGCTGTGATCGCGGACGGCAGCGATTTCTCCGGCGACTTTTAGCACCAGCAATTCATAGGCCATGGCGAAGCCATTTTCATTTTCCTGATCTGCCCGCCAACTGAGGCGATCGATTAAAACACCTCTTGGCTCAATTTCGTTAGAACGGCAAAACTCGTCATCTAACAACTGATAGGCTTGTTCAAAGAGCGGATCTTCCGGCGATTCAATGCGGCAAAGTTCAATGCCTGATGGAAGATGCGGATGCGGCACCGAATCGCCAAATGAGAGATCGCGAGGATCGATGTATTTCGGCCATTCGGGCATCGTTTAAATCAGTTCAAAGTCAATGGAGTGTATGGCAAATCGAGCGCGCTGGCAACCGCACTGCAATGCAATTTTCCATTCATGACATTGATTCCCGGCAGCAGTCCTTGATCGTCTTGCGCGGCTTTGATGACTCCCAGATTGGCAATTTTTCGCAAGTAGCCAAAGGTCACATTGGTGAGGCCTTGAGTCGCCGTTTGTGCAAAAGCTCCGGGCATATTTGCCACGCAATAGTGCGTGATGCCATCGATGACGTAAGTTGGATTCTGGTGGGTCGTGGGCCGCGATGTTTCCGCGCAGCCGCCTTGGTCGATGGCGATGTCCACCAACACGCTGCCTTGTTTCATGCTGCCTAACATTTCGCGCGTGATCAATTTGGGAGCTTTGGCACCCGGCACTAACACGGCGCCGATTAAGAGATCGGTATCCGGTAGGAGAGTTGTTAGATTGGCGATGTTAGAGAAAAGCGTTTTGATATTTTTCGGCAACGTCGCATCGAGAAAACGCATCCTATCGACGTCCATTTCCAAAATGGTCACATCGGCACCGAGCCCAGCGGCGATGCGTGCGGCATTCACACCAGCAGTGCCGCCGCCGATGACTGTGACTTTGGCTGGCAATACTCCTGGGATACCTCCGAGCAATTTACCCATGCCGCTGTTATTTTTAGAAAGCTCCAGCGCGCCGACCATCGAGGACATGCGACCAGCGATTTCACTCATGGGCTCTAACAGCGGGAGCCGCCCGTTTTTCACCACCGTCTCGTAGGCGATGGCGGTGCAGCCAGAGGCGATGAGAGCCTCCGTGAGTGGCTTCTCGGCTGCGAGATGCAGATAGGTGAAAATGATTTGTCCTTGGCGAAGAAGCCCGTATTCAGATGCGATCGGCTCCTTGACCTTCACGATCAGATCAGCTTCGGCAAAGACATCTTCATGCGTTTCCACGATGCTGGCACCACCTGCTAGATAATCATGATCTGAAAAACCGGAACCAAGACCGGCACCTCTCTCGATGATCACGCGGTGCCCATCATTCACCAGCGGCGCGACGGCTCCGGGCACAAGTGCCACGCGATATTCTTGTGGCTTAATTTCTTTCGGGACTCCGATGATCATATGCGTATTTTCTAACAAAAAAGTTCTTCAGCTGTTAGATGGATGCGAATTCATCGAGCCCGGCTTTGACGCTGGCGAAGAGTTCGTCCACCTCGGCATGAGTGATATTTAGGCAGGGAGAAATTGCGATCAGGTTGGCCAATCCACGGACAATCGCGCCGTGCTTGCGGACGATGGCGGCGGCCTTCGGGCCAAGTCCGATCATTGGATCAGTGACTTTTTCGCCGTGGCGCAGCAACTCCATCGCACCCATCATTTTATGGCAGCGAGCTTCCCCGACGGCTGGATGATTGTTAAATTCTAAGAATTTTTTCTCAAAATAAACCCCGATGTCATTGGCCACATAATCGACGAGATTTTCTTTTTCGATCAATGCGATGTTGGCAAGTGCCGCAGCGCAGGCGACGGGATGGCCGCTGTAAGTATGACCATTGGCGTAGTAGCCGCCGGAGTTCAGCGTCTCCGCAATTTCCGAGCTGACACGCGTGGCCGCGAGCGGGATGTAGCCGCTGGTGATTCCCTTGGCGAGGATCACGAGGTCGGGATCGAGATCCCATTTATCGCTGGCATAATAGGCGCCGACTCGGCCAAACGCGGTGATGACTTCGTCCGAAACGTAAAGGATGCCATACTTTCGGGCCAATTCGCGCAGGCCTTTGAGGTAGCCAGCAGGTGGAATGATCACGCCGCCTGCCCCTTGGATCGGCTCGGCAAAAAGCGCGGCGATCGAATCTGGTCCTTCACAGCGGATGATCGTTTCCGTTTCTTCGAGGCACTTTTTGCCAAACTCTTCCGGGGTGAGTTCGCTATTTGACATGTAGTGATACGGGCCGGGCAGGCGCACGAATCCAGCAGCAGGGAGACCGAAGGGCTTGGTGCAGCTAACAAGGCCAGTTAGGCTCGTTGCTCCCATCGTTACACCATGGTATGAATATGTCCGGCTGATGAATTTGGTCCTCCGAGGATGTCCTTTCAGATTCCAATAATGGAGAATGACCTTGATCGCGGTATCGTTTGCTTCCGATCCTGAATTTGAAAATAAAGTATGCGTCAGCCGCGGCAAACCAAGGCGGTGCAATTTGTCTGCGAGGAGAATGGTCGGTTCTGTGGTGGAGCTAAAAAACGATGGATAGAAGCAAAGTTTTTCCATCTGCTGAGTCACTGCATCGATGATTTCCCGGCGGCCATAGCCAACATTCACACACCAAAGGCCGGCAAGACCATCGAGCAAACGCACGCCATGATCGTCGGTCACGTATGAGCCTTTCGCACTTGCAATGATGTGCGCACCGGTTTGGTGCATGTCTGCATTGTGCGTGAATGGATGAATGTGATGGGCCGCATCAATTTCGCGGAGGGACTGGGTCATGGTCGGAATTGTTGGTGTTATCATGGCAAGCTGACACTTGGAGTAATTTAATCGAAGCGGTGATCATGTCGATTTCCAAGTGAATGATTGCCGTGAATTTTAAGCGATACGTTCACCTTGTGGAAATGGCGGCCGCTGATGGGATTTTTCAACGAGTAAAATCCACAGGCTCATAGACCGGAGCCTGAAGTGTCGTTCCCTCGCGCCATTCGCCTTCAATTTGAATTTTCTGCGGATATGGCTGCCTGCCGATCGTATTGCTCTCGAGCAAGGCAGCTACTCGATCGACAGCGATGACGGACTGCTGCACGTGACGTTGACTGAAGCCGCTCCAGGCGTGGTCTTCATTGAGCATATACATCGCAACGTAGCCGATGTCTTTGGGCATACGGTAGCCAAGCTCGCGCATGCGCAACCCCACCGTAGGAGTCGGGGCAATCACCACATCCGGCTTATGGCGCTCAATCCAAGCCTTTACTCTCCCAGCCGTGATGTCTTTCATATATTCAGGTAACAAGACATCCAAATCCAGATGCAATCGATTCTGCCTCAAGCACTCGTAAGTATAGCCATGGGCGGTCCAGTAATCCTCTCTCTCCGTCAGCCAAACCTTCGGGCGCTGATAACCGCGGGAGCGCACTTGCTCGAGTGCAACCCGCATATTGGCGGCATAATCCGCATAAACGCGATCAAATTGTGGCAATCCAAAAGGATCGTCAATGACCACAGTCGCGTAAGAATTCCAATCGATCCATTGCGACCATTCTTCATCGACTAACGGCGTGCTCACCAATAATCCCTTGGTGCCGCGGGCTTTGAGCACATCATCGAGACGAGAGGCGGGGATTTTTCGGTCGCAAACCCAAAATTCACTCAAGGCAAAGCCAAGGCTCTCTGCTCGCCGTGCTGCACTGTCGTAAAATTCCTTCGCCCATGGGGTTTTTTGCCAATGGGAAGGGTCCGTTGTTGAATTGAGCCAGACCAGCGGGCACACCGAGGCTTTTCGTCCGCGTCCGCGGCCCTGTAAATATGACATCAATTGGCCCAAATGCGCATCGCGCTGGTAACCCAATTGATCCGCCACCGCCTTGATATGAACCCGCGTCTCCTCCGGAATCCGAGGATGATTTCGCAATGCATAAGACACCGTGCTGCAGGCAAAGCCGCTTTTTTGAGCGATGTCTTTAATCGTTGGCATAAATTGAACGATTCACAAAATAGCGCTGAACGCAACATTTTTTTTGTTGAATACAAAACAAAAATGTGAATTGGTTGTGAATCTTAAGTTCACTTCCATGTTGAAAAAAAACTACCCACTTTATCTCGCCAGCCGTCCACAAACGCCGAATTTCGATCTCGCTGTGACCAACAAGTTCAGCGGAGAGGTCGTCGCTCATGTGCCACTGGCAGATACTGCCAGCATCGATAGCGCGATCGCTGCCGCCGTGGCTGCCGCCGCGCCGATGGCTGAAATGCCCTCGCACAAGCGTGAAGCTGTGTTGCTTCACTGCGTCCGCCGCTTCGAGGAGCGCAAAGACGAGCTTGCTCATGCGCTGTGCATCGAGGCCGGGAAACCCATCAAGGACTCGCGCGGCGAAGTCTCACGTTTAATCGATACCTTCAAAGTCGCCGCAGGAGAAGCCACCCGCATGGTTGGCGAAGTGATGCCGATGGACATCAGCGCCCGCGCTGAAGGCTACCGCGGAATGTGGAAACGGGTGCCGATTGGTCCCTGCTCGTTCATCAGTCCCTTCAATTTTCCGCTCAATCTTGCCGCACACAAGATCGCTCCAGCGCTCGCCGTCGGCTGCCCATTTGTCTTAAAACCAGCCAGCCTCACGCCGATTGGCGCACTCATCATCGGCGAAATTTTAGCCGAGACCGATCTCCCGGAAGGAGCTTTTTCCATCCTGCCATGTAGCCGCGATGGCGCGGAACTTTTCACCACCGATGATCGCTTGAAGCTTCTTTCCTTCACCGGCTCACCCGATGTCGGCTGGGCACTCAAGGCCAAGGCGGGCAAGAAAAAGACCGTTCTCGAACTCGGCGGAAATGCCGCAGTCATCATCGATGCGGATACCGATATTCCTGCTGCGGTTGAGCGAGTGGTGTTTGGCGCATTTTATCAAAGCGGCCAAAGCTGCATCGGCGTGCAGCGCATCATCGTCCACGAAGCGATTTATGACGTCTTCCGCGATGCGTTGGTCACTGCCACACAAAAACTCATTTCCGGCGATCCGCTCGAGGAAACGACCTTCATCGGCCCGATGATTACCGAAAAAGAAGCCCAACGCTTAGAGGCTTGGATCGCTTCCGCCAAAAAAGCCGGAGCCAACGTGCTCTGCGGAGGCCAACGCCAAGGTCCAGTCTTGGCTGCAACTCTGTTAGAAAACGTCCCCGCCGGTGAATCCATCGTCTGCGAGGAGGCCTTCGGCCCAGTTGCCGTGCTCTCAAAATTTTCATCATTCGATGCCGCGCTGGCCACCGTCAACGATTCCGCCTTCGGTCTTCAAGCCGGCATTTTCACCCGCGATATTCACAAAGCCATGAAAGCGTGGGACCACCTCGAAGTCGGCGGCGTGGTCATCGGCGATGTGCCTTCTTGGCGCGTCGATCACATGCCCTACGGCGGCGTGAAAGACAGCGGCCTCGGTCGCGAGGGCATCCGCTTCGCAATGGAAGATATGACGGAGATCCGCCTGCTCGTCATCCGCGACTCTCGAGAGTAGCCGTGGCTTTTTTGCGTTCGCGCATTTTTGCGAAAAAAATCTTCGGATCCTCCAAGATCAGATAGATACACGGCACCAAAAAGAGGGTGATGACGGTGGCGAATAAAATTCCGAAGGCGAGGGAAACGGCCATCGGGGCTAAAAATTTGCCCTGCACGTCCGTCTCTAACACAAGCGGCATAATGCCGATGAAGGTGGTGAGAGAAGTCAAAAGGATCGCACGGAATCGCCGCCCGCCGGCATCGATTGCGGCTTGGCGTAAACTGGTCGAGTCATTTTTATGGCGATTGACGTAATCCACCATCACCAACGAATCATTGACCACCACGCCGGCGAGGGCCACCAGTCCGCACATGGACATGATGCTCAAGTTGTAGCCGAGAAGCCAGTGGCCAAAAATCGCACCGACTAAGCCGAACGGAATCACCGACATGATGATGATCGGCTGGTAATATGATTTAAGCGGAATGGCGATCAAGACATACATCACGATCAATGAGGCCATAAAGCCGATGCCAATTTCCCGCACGCTATCGTTCTGATCTTTTTGCTCACCTTCAAAAGCATAGCGCACGCTTGGAAAATTTTCCGCGATGCGATCTAACTTTTGCGCGGTAAATTTGGCTACCACTTCATTGGAATTCGTGCCCGGCTCGACATCGGCGGTGATTTTGATCGAGCGTTGGCGATCGGTGCGCTCGATCACCGCCGGGCCACGGCCCCAAGTGAGCTCGGCCACTTGCTTGAGCGGCACTTCTGCCCCACTGGACGTTCGCACCATCATCTCTTCAAAACTTGTTAGAGTGCGGCGATCAGCTTCAGGAAAACGCACCATGACTTTCACCTCATCGCGGCCACGCTGCAATCGCTGCACCTCATTGCCGTAAAAAGCATCCCGCACTTGGAGGGCGATGTCTTCGAGACGGAAGCCCATCGCTTTGCCCGCGGCGGTTAAGCGTTCGATACGAAGCTCGTCTTTACCGGTGCGATTGGAATCGGCGATGTCGATGACTCCGGCAAAATTTGCTAAGCCATCTTTCGCGAAGAGAGTGGCTTCCTCGAGCAGTTCAAGATTAGGGCCTGTTAGATTGACATCAATCGCGTTGCCGCCCGCAGCTGTTTCCGCTTGGAAGCTCAACTCGACAATTCCCGGAATCCCACCCGTCATCCGGCGCCACTCCGCCACCAGCGTTTCCGATGTCACATCGCGGCTAGCGGCTTTGGCCAACTCGATGGTGACTTCACCAATGTGGCTGGCCACAGGCACACCACCAGCGGCAACTCCGGTCTGAAATGGCTGGGTGCCGGCACTGCTCAAGATGTGCTTGATGATGCTTTTCCCATCGCGAGTCTTAAATTTCTCCCCAAGCTGAACGGCTGCCGCCTCGATTTGTTGGATCGCTCGCTGGTTTTCTTCAAACGGAACACCTTGCGCCAATTCTAACTTGGCACTCAAAATATCGCCCTCCACATCGGGGAAAAATTTGAATTTAATCAACCCATTGCCCACAAAACTAACGGATAGAAATAAAATGGCGATGAAAATGGTCGCCGTCACATAACGCCAGTGTAGCGCAAAGTTGAGCGCGGGCTGATAGATTTTCTCAACAAAAACTTCCAAGCTGCCCGAAATTTTTCGCTGCATACGGAACAAAATGTTCACCTTCTTGCTGTGATCCGTCGGCGACAATAATGCCAAATGCGAAGGGAGAACAAACTTCGATTGGAGGAGAGAAAACGCCAAGGTCGGAATCACGACTAACGGGATGTTAGGCCAAATTTTTCCACTCACCCCACTCAGCCCGAGCATCGGCGTGAAGGCGACCATCGTCGTCAGCACGCCGAAGACCACCACGGTGCTGACCTCGCTGGTCCCCTTCCATGCGGCGACGCTTGGATGCTCCCCGCGCTGAATGCGCGTGTAAACATTTTCCCCCGTGACAATCGCATCATCCACCACAATCCCTAACACTAAAATGAACGCAAAAAGAGAAATCATGTTCACCGAAATCCCGAAGAACGGCATCAGCCAAATGCCACCGGCAAACGAAAGCGGAATGCCCAATGCCACCAGCAATGCCAGCGATGGGCGCAAAAAAAGTGTGAGAACCAGCAACACCAACAGGAGCCCAACGATGGCATTCCGTTGCAATAATTCCAAGCGGCCTAACAGGTAGCTGCTCTGATCATTCCAGATCGATAGCGTGACTCCTTCTGGCAATTTCCCCTTCGATTCAGCGATGTATTTTTTAACCATCGCAGCAAGTGTTAGAGTGTCTTCATTGCCCACGCGGAAAATATTGATCACGAGTGCCTCTTCACCATCGAAGCGGGTATTGATGTCCACCTCTTCAAATCCATCGATCAGTTTTGCCACATCGCCCAACCGCACCACACTGCCATCGGGTAAGGTGGTGATTGGAATGCTGGCCAGCTCAGCCGCTTGGTAGCGCTTTCCCATCGCCCGCAGAATCACCTCGCCGCGCTGGGTGCGGATCGAGCCGCTGGGCAAATCTAGCGTATTGCCACGAACGGCCGCAGCGACGTCAGACAGCTTTAACTTCAATTCTGTTAGGCGGTCTTCGGATAACTCAATGGAAATTTCGTATGGGCGCGTGCCCGCCAGTTCCACCTGGCTAATGCTCGGCTCGCCGCGGAACATTTTTGCAAAAAACTCACCGACCGTCGTCGGCGGTCCAAGACTGTAAGTAAGCAATTCATCACGCACTTGTTCTGCCAGTTTGCGCCTGGTTGCTTCATCCGTATCCGCAGTGAGCGTGAGGCTCATCACCGGATTTTTAATGACGATTTCCTCGACGATAGGCATCTCCGCTTCTTCGGGAAATGTATCAATCGCATCCACTCGTGATTTCACATCATTCATCACTTCGCGAACATTGTAGCCCGTCTCGACCTCGACCACGACGCTGCCAACATTTTGCGATGACGTGCTGCGAACTTTTTTGATTCCCTGCAAATCAGCAATCGATTCTTCAATCGGCACACAAACACCGCGCTCAACTTCTTCCGGCGTGGCATTCGGGTAAACCACCCGCACCAAGACCATATCGATCGCGAGGTCCGGGAAAATTTCCTTTTTCAAGGTGAACCAGGTGGCGAAACCCGCCAGCATCACCGCGAGCATTAAAAAATTTCCGGCGACGTGATTGCGCGCAAACCATTTCACCGATCCCCTCATTTTTTCTCCTCCTTCTTGCTTTGAATGATGAGATCAATGCCAGCAATCGCCGATGAAACACGGGTGGTGATTACTTTCTCCCCAGCAGCAATCCCGCTGCGTAAAATGGCCACTTGCGGCGTGACGCGAATGACATCCACATCGCGAAATTCAAGCTTGTTTTCCGCATTGGCCAGCATCACGCGATTTGCGTCTAACAACGCATTGCGTGGAATCTCGATCATGTTAGGAAGTTTTTTTCCCTCAATTTTCGCCTCCACAAATAGCCCGACCGGTGGCAGTGGAAATGGCGAATTTTTATTTTCTAACAATCTAACGACAAAATGCGCAGATAAACTCTGGCGGTCGATCTCAGGGGCCAATCTCAGGGCACTCGCTTGCCACTCATAAGTCTCCCCACCCATGCGTCCGATCAATTTCACCACCGCGGTTTCTTCACGATTCAGAAAGCCAAAGTCTTCCATGCTCAATGGCAGGCTGACCTCGAGGGATTCGAGCGAGTATAGCGTTGCCACGCGTTTGCCCATGTTCAGCACCGCCCCGATTTCCGCTTCAGCAAGACGCACACCCGCGGCGAAAGGTGCCATGATTTTTGTGCGCTCAAGATTGCGGCGCGCGCGTTCCACCTCGGCCATCGCCGCATCCACTTTCGCCTCGGCAGCTGCCAGTTGCGGACCGCGCAAAACGAGCGGATTGCTCGGCTCACCACGGCCTAACTTCTGCCAATCGATCTTGGCTTGTTCCGTGCGGGCCTTTTCTTGCTCGAGTGCGACTTGCGAATCTGCCAAAGTCACCTCTGCAGTTGCCAACGCCGCCGCGTAGTCAGCGGACTCGATTTCCACCAACGTCTCTTGAGCCTTGACGATGCCGCCACGCTTAAGATTGGGCGAAATCGCTTTGACCCGCCCAGAAACTTCCGCAGCGAGATCCGTCTCGCGCGAGCTTTCCACCACGCCTTGGCTGGTGATTTGAACAATGTGAGTGACGACTGTTGCTGGAACAACTTCCACCGATTGAATCGGCCGCGGCTTGGGCTCTTCTTTGGCCTCAGCTTTGTTGAGCTTCATCACGATCATGCCGATCACCGTGATGATAATCACCAACACGATCGCTACAAATGAAATGACTGCTCTGAGTTGAGCTTGCCGATTTTTTTCAGCTTCTTCGTGCATAAAAATTGGAAATGTGTTAGATGTTAGATTATTTTGGGGAAACCGAAAAATCCCCACCCAGCGCGAGGTGGAGGTCCACCCGATTTTCCAATCGCAGTCTGCGGATGGCAACGTATTGGGAAGCACTATCGATTTCTAACTTTTTCGCATCGATGAGCGTCAACACATCGCCTGTTCCCGCACTAAATTCTTCATCCGCGCGTTGGGCAGCTTCACTCGCCATTGCTTTGGTTTGTTTGGCGGCTCTTTCGCGTTCTGCTAGAAATGATTCTGCGGCGAGTGACTGCTCCACCTCGCCAAAAGCAGCGAGCACGGTTTTTTGCAAAATGGCCATTTCCTCGCGCTCTTTGGCACTCGCACGCTGCTCACTCGCTAACAGTTTGCCACCTTCAAAAATCGGCTGAGTGACGCTGCCAGCCAACGACCAAATGCCTAAATCACTGCGCAGCACTCGCCCTAATGCGTCGCTATTGGTCCCGGAACTTGCGGTGAGGCGTATGCTTGGAAAACGCGCCAATCTCGCTTCACGGCGCTTACTGGTGGCGGCCGCAAGTCGGCGCTCCGCCGCGAGTATATCCGGGCGCCGCAACAGCAATTCGGACGGCAAACCGGCCGGTGTTTGGCGCGGAAAATTTGGCATCACGGCGGCCCCGATCCATGAACCCGATGGATAGCGGCCAAGCAAAATTTCCATCTGGCGGATCACGCGCTCACGCTCTTGTTTGCGTTGCGCGAGTTGACCTTCTCCATTGGAAACCTCGGCGGCTGTTAGACGCACTTGCGCGGCAGATCCTCCATCTGTATCAATCGCTCGATCAAATCTCTCCCGCACCGCACTGGCCAAGGTGCGCCGAGCAACTAGCCCCTCTTCCGCCAGTTTTACTTGCTCATTGGCTTCCGCCAAAGCGAGCCATGCCTTGGTCACTTGCGCCGCAAGCGAGACGCGCGCTGCTTGAAAATCGCGCTCACTCGCCTCGGCATCCGCGATGGCAGCTTGTTGATTCGCTCTCATTTTTCCCCATACATCCAGCTCCCATGCCGCACTCAAGGAGACGCCAAATTGATCAAAAAGACTGGAAAGCCCCTCGCCGCCCCCACCACTTGGGAAACCGATGAAATTTTGCTTCGAGCGTTGGCCAGAAGCACCCGCGCTGAGCGATGGCAAGCGGCCAGCACCGGCGATGCGTGCCTCCGCCGCGGCTTGATCCACTCGTGCCGCGGCTGCACGCATGTCTTGATTGGATGAGAGCGCTTCTTGCACCGCGTTTTTGAGTCCAGCACCACCAAATGAGGCGACCCAATTGCGATCAATCCCCGCCTTGGCCTCGCGCGACGCAGCCCAGCTCGAAGGAGAGGCCAAATTCCCCATCTGACTGTCCGGCGATGGCACCGCACAACCCAAGATCCCTCCCGCGAGGCTGATTCCAAAAAACCTGAGCATCAACCCCAGCCAAATACGAACAATACGCATGCGTGAAATATCCATGGTGCTGGTTTATTAAAAGTCAAACCCTGATCTATTTTTCAGAGTATTTTTGATATGAGGGCATGTGGAGTAACCCACCTGCCTCGCCCCCAGGCTCGTTCAACAAACGATAAGTTTGAGGCTATCGCTCAAACCTATCTTTGGCGTTCGGCTTTTTCTTCCATCTGAATGCCTGACAAACGGTAGCGGATCCAAACATCCATTGTGTCCCATTCATCTGGCATAAAGAATCTGAATCCGGCCTGAGTGATCTGTCTGTCTTCGTCCGTAGTCACCACTGCTCCTATGCAATATGTGGAAAGAATACGCGGGAAAATATCTTCTGGTGTAGGGTGAGATCAATCCAACAGTCTTTGAAACTTAGCTAACACAAGTGAAAATAGCAGTTTGTTAAAAGCTAGGGCGCGAGTGGATCACCAGCGATCTCGGCAAGTTCGACATCCATACCACGCGCAAGCGGCTGATCAAGGTGCAGCGGGATTTGAAGACAGCGGGCGGCTCAGTGGAAAAATGAAGGAGCAGGCACTCGCCCACAAGGAACAGGAATTCCGGGAATTGATCCTCAAGACCTACCGCGCCGAGCCACTGGGCGGCGGCAGTTTTGTGGGGAGCGCGACCGTCTCGGTCGCTCCATCGGGCATCTTGCCCGATGACTGTGCAGATATTGTCGGCAGGATGCCCGCGCTCCCCGATTCCTTCTTCCACGGAAAAACCGCCGGACGCTTGGTCGTCGTCTGCCCGATCAATCTGCCGGTGGGCCGCCTGTTTGTGGAGGAAGTCATCATGGAATGCCGCAAGCGCGGAGCCACGCGGGTGGACGTGCTGGCCTTCGAGTTCGAGATGGGACTCTTCCCCGCCGTGCTAGAGGAGTCCAAGCAGAAGGGCATCGAAGTCGAAGAACGCTGGACCGGAGCCTACATCTTCGATAACGAGTGGCAAAGCTTCCGCACCCGCCGCGAACGCGAACTGGAAATGATCACCGTTACCCACACCTACGCCAAGCCCGGTCGCTACACCGTTGCCATCAAATTCATCGACATTTTTGGAAACGATACGATGACTCTCGTGCAGGTGAATGTGGTGAAATCGCAGCGCATTCCTTTTCCAGTTTTTTCAAAACCATGTCATCCACACCCCAAGAACTTCTCGCCAGACTTGATTACAAAAAATCAAGGCCTTTCCCGAAAGCGGCCGTTGAAGAAATCATCGCGCGGAAAGAGGAAATGATTCCGCATCTACTAGATCTAGTAGATGCCGTAATTGCAGATCCTAAACTCTATCGCGACGGTGCAAAAGCCCTGCATTGCAGCTATGCCATATTTCTTTTAGCTCAGTTTAGAGAAACGCGTGCTTATCGCCCACTGATGGTGATGATGCATCTGGAAAGCCAAATTCTAGATGACTTGTTTGGAGATCTGCTTACTGAGGATATCTTCAAAGTCATCGCAAGCGTTTTTGATGGAGATGATGAGCCGCTAAAACATCTGATCGAAGATCCAAATGCTGACGAATACGCACGTTCTTCTGCAGGACTGGGAACTTACCTCGTATTGCTTCATCAAAAAAAGATAAGCTTAGATTACTTGGAGGGATATTTTCGAGAGCTTTTCCAAGGGAAATTAAAGCGCGAGTTCTCTCATGTTTGGAGTAGCCTTTGCACTCTATCTGGAGATTTAGGATTTGTTTCTCTTCTACCAGAAGTGCACCAAGCTTTTGAAGAAAAATTGTGCGAAGAATTTTTCGATTGTCTTGAGAGCATTGAAAAGCGAGCTAAAGATGGGCGAACTCGATTCGAAGATCGCCATACCAGCCTCATCGATGATGCGATTTTAGAAATGAAAGACTGGTGTTGCTTCCAGCCCGCGATCACCAAGTCAGTGACAACTGAGTCTTTCTTTCCCCCTGCGTTACTTAGTGAATTGCATCAGACTACTGAATTTCGACCATCATCACCTGCGAAATCTTATGTATCCCAAAAACCACTAATCGGGCGCAATGATCCATGCCCATGTGGAAGTGGACGTAAGTTCAAAAAATGCTGTAGCTACTGAGGAGGAGTAGCGAACAGTGGGTTCAACGCTGGGCGGGATGCCCACGGTCCTTGATTGAAAAATACCTTTTCTAACAGCCAAATCAAACACCTCTTCGCTCGCCCCAGAGCCGGATGTGCAGGCGATCCGAAAACCGCATGCCGTGCTGCTTGCATTGCTCGGCGAGCCATGTGGCATTTTCATCTAACCGATTTGCCGTGCGCCCTTCAGGCATCAAGAGCACGCGCTCTAACGGAAGCGCCCATTGCTTGGTTAGATCTAACACTTCGAGCAAATCATCGTGTGAGGCGATCACGAATTTGAACCATGCCTTGTTAGATTTTGCGAAAAAATTCATCACCCCAGCGTTCAATCTCAGATCGGCAGCCATGCCAGAGTTGGCCAACTTGGGTGAGACGTTGAATTGATTGACCGCCGCAGCAAATGCTTCGCTCGGAAGCTGTGTGCCGTTGGTTTCCACTTCGCACTGCAAATCGGGCCGCTCAGCTCGTAGTAATTCTAACACTTTTAAAAACTCGGCTTGTTGCAAGAGCGGCTCGCCACCGGTGAGCACCACCCGCGAGCATGGATATTCAAGCACGCGCCGCGCAATTTCGGCAGGCTCCATTTCGATCGTCACCTGAGTTTTCTCAAATTTGGCATAGCCCGGCTGCGCGTCCTTCTCATGCCGCCAACGCGTGCCAGTGAAATTCCATGTGTAATCGGTATCGCACCAGACGCAGTGCAAATTGCAACGCGATGCACGAATGAAAACAGCAGGCATTCCGGCACTGATCCCCTCACCCTGGATGGTGTGAAAAATTTCCGGCCCATCACCTAATTTCGCAAGTTTCATCGTCGCCAAAAATCAAAGCAGGAATGATCAATGATGGACACGATAATTTCCGCATCTAAACTGCGCCCATGAGCATCATCACCGGCCGCGGAGATTCCGGACAAACCGATTTGTTATTTGGCAAACGCATTGCAAAATCCTCCGCGCGCATCAACGCACTCGGCGATGTCGATGAACTCAACTCCGCTCTCGGCCTTGCTCGCACGATGGAATCGATCCCAGAACGCATCGCCGCGATCGATGATATTCAAGCAATGCTCGTCGCGCTGATGGGCCAGATCGCCACATTGCCCGAGGATCAGGAGCGCTACGTGAAACAAAAATTCTCGTGCCTAACGATGAAAGAAGTCGAGACCATCGTCGAGCGCTCCCATCAGTTAGAAGCCGCCGGGGTGAAATTCGTCGATTGGGCTCGTCCGGGCGCGGAAGGATCGCAGGCCCGCGCCGCCCTGGATGTGGCCAAAGCAGTTTCTCGCCGCGCCGAGCGCAGCCTATGGCGGCTGCACGAATCCGGCCAGCCGGTGGCCGAAGCTCATCTGCTTTTCCTCAATCGCCTCGCCGATTACCTCTGGATTCTCGCCCGCGCTTGAAGCGGTATGGCCATTTAAGGAATTTTGAAAATAAAACATTCCTTGCTTGTTATTTCCAAAAATTCCGCCATAGCGTCGCCTCCCGCAAGAGCGACACAGTGGTGGCCACGCGGAATTTAACGATACTTCTGCATGGACACGCCTCTTTTTTCCGAAATCGGATTACCTGATTTTTTACTCTCCGCCATCGAAACCCTCGGCTACGAGCGGCCCTCTCCGATCCAATTCATGAGCATCGGCCCTGCGCTGGAGGGCAAGGATTTGGTCGGCCTCTCTGCGACGGGATCCGGCAAAACTGCGGCATTCACATTGCCAGCCTTGGCGAAAATCAATACCGATGCCGCTTACACGCAAGTGCTCATCCTCTGCCCAACGCGCGAACTCGCCGTTCAAGTGTGCGAGGAAGTTCACCGCTTGGGTGCTAAAATGCCCGGCTTGCATGCCACGCCCGTCTATGGCGGCGCGCCGATGGACCGCCAACTGCGCGCGCTGCGTGCCGGTGCCCAAGTGGTGGTGGGAACTCCCGGCAGACTGTTAGATCATTTGCGCCGAGGCAGCTTCGATCCATCGCGCATTCAAATGACGATTTTGGACGAAGCGGATCGCATGTTAGACATGGGGTTCAAAGACGAAATGGATGAGCTGTTAGGCGCATTGCCGAGCACGCGGCAGACGTTATTTTTCTCGGCGACGATGAATCCTGGCGTTTCTCGTTTGATCCAAAAATTTGGCAAGTCTCCGCAGATTGTGGAGATTGCGCAAAAAGCACGCACGGTCTCGACGGTGGAGCAGTCCTATTTTGAAGTGCGCCAGCGTTCCAAAGTCGAAGTGCTCTCGAGAATTTTGGATATGAATCCGCCGCGCTTGGGCATCGTTTTCTGTAATACTAAGCGCGCCGTAGATGAATGCACTGAAGATTTGATTCACCGCGGATATGCTGCGGACCGCTTGCATGGCGACATCACCCAGCAAATGCGCGAACGGGTGCTGAAACGCTTCCGCGATGGAACGGTGGAAATTCTAGTCGCAACCGACGTCGCTGCGCGCGGCCTGGATATTGATGAAATCGATATCGTTTTTAACTATGATTTGCCGACGGACCCCGAAGACTACGTGCACCGAATCGGGCGCACTGGCCGGGCGGGCCGCTCGGGACGCGCAGTGAGTTTTGTGTTTGGCAAAGAAATTTACCGCCTGCAAACCATCGAGCGCTACACCCGCTCCGTCGTCAGGCGTGAGAAAATTCCATCCGCCGAGCAAGTGGAAGATCGCCGCGCGGATTTGATTTTTGATAATTTAAAAGAACGCCTTGAGTCAGGGAAATTTCAATCCTACCAAGACAATATTGATCGTCTGTTAGAACAAGGACACACGCCGACTGATATTGCCGGTGCCTTGGTGACGATGCTCCGCGAGTCCAGCGGCCGCGAGGGATCGACGATCGAGGAGGATCGCGAACCAGAGCGCAACCGCGAAAGTGGCGCACGCTCATCGGAGCGGCCGGAACACAAGCCACGCCCGCGCCGCGAGATGTCGGAGAGCGGCCAAGAAGCTGGGATGACGCGCATGTTTCTTTCATTGGGAAAAACTCACGGCGTGATGGCCAAGGAAATCGTCGGCATGATGTATCGCGAAGTCGGCCTGCCAGATGGCAGCCTCGGCCGCATCACGCTTTTTCCAAAACATTCGCTGGTGGATGTTCCTGAAAATCTGGTTCCCCAAGTCATGGAGCGCACTCGCAATTCAAGGCTCAAAGGCAAACCATTCCGCATTGATGTGGACCGTGGACCACGCTGAATGGTTAGGCTAGGTGCCGCAGTAAGTTTGATGGCGAGCTGAGCCGGCGGGTGCTGGTTGTTGCTCGCTTTCTAACAACTCCATTGATGCATCGAACGGATTGGTCAAAATTTCTAACAATCGGTCAAACGGCTTCAAATCGCCCTGACTCCATGCTTGTTCCAAGGCATGCTCAACGAGGTGATTGCGCGGAATCACCCGCGGGTTTTGTTCGTGCATGAGTTGCCTGGATTCTGCGAATGAATGCGCTTGGCGGCTAAGTCGGTCGCGCCAAGCGGCATCCCATGCAAGAAATGTTGGATCAACCGAAGAGCTTGCTTGCTCTGGATCTAACAAGCGGAAGGTGTTGGTAAAATCAGCACGCGCTTGATGCATCCATGCCAGCAGCTCGCGGATCAAAGCCTCATCGGCAGCTTGAGGATCGAAGATGCCGATCTTGGCAGCCATGCCATGCAGCCATGCTCGGTCAAATTCCACCTGGAATCCATTGATCGCCTCACGCGCCATTTCAAACGCTTGAGTGCTATCAGAATCTAACAGAGGAAGAATCGCCTCTGCAAAAACCGCCAAGTTCCACTGAGCGATGCTCGGTTGCTTGCCGTAAGCATAGCGACCATGGCGATCGATCGAGCTAAAAACCGTTGCGGGATCATAGGCATCCATGAAGGCACAAGGACCGTAATCGATGGTTTCACCGCAAATCGACATGTTATCCGTATTCATCACTCCGTGGACAAATCCGAGGCATTGCCAACGCGCGATCAATGCGGCTTGGCGCGCAATGACGTTTTGCAAAAATTTCAGATATCGATCGCCCGCATCGATCGATTCTGGGAAATGGCGTTGGATCGCGTAATCTGCCAGTGCCTTGAGCTGATCGATCTTGCGATGCGCGGCTGCCCACTCGAAGGTGCCAAAGCGAAGATGACTCGCCGCCACCCGCACTAAGACGGCACCAGGCAATTTTTCATCACGAAATACTGGATCTCCAGTAGAAACGACGGCAAGGCTGCGCGTCGTGGGAACGCCAAAAGCATGCATCGCCTCGGAGATCAAATATTCGCGCAGCATCGGGCCCAACGCGGCCAAGCCATCTCCACGGCGGGAATAAGGAGTTGGGCCTGAGCCTTTGAGTTGGATATCGAAGCGCTCACCGGAGGGCGTCAATTGTTCGCCTAACAGAATAGCTCGCCCATCACCCAAGCCGGTGAAATGTCCATATTGATGGCCTGCATATGCTTGAGCGATTGGATAGGCACCCGGAGGCATTTTTTTTCCACTCAGCAAATCTGCGATTTCCAAAGAAGTAAGGCCATCGAACTCCAAGCCAAGATTTCCAGCCAGCGGCTTGTTGAGCACGACGAGTTGAGGCGCCGACGGCAAGCGAGGCATGACCGCTTGAAAAAAAACGGATGGCAATTGAGCATAGCCATGCTCCAACTGCCACCCTTGAAATGAATTGGATAAATGTTCCAAAAAAAAGATGCTCTGATGATTCACTCAGTGAATCATGCGATGCTTAGCGCGATTGTTTACCCACACGAATTGGTGCCGCCTCGGGAAGCTGCTTGGGTGCAAACTTAGATGCCTCTTGCCCGACTTGTTTCAGCAACGCCACTAAAGAAGCGGTGATAAAGTATTCTTTCAAGAGTGCCTCACGGCGCTTACCATTACGATCGATACGAGTAATTTTCATAAACTTCAGATGGTTGAGATGAATTGAATCACAGGTCATTTCGCATAACATGTGCCAACAAGTAAACTCATCTGCTCGGAAGGCATTTTTCTCAACTAATTTATTTGTCATTTGATCAATTATTTTTAGACAAACTTCTGGATTCGCACGGCGATTGGCCCCTAGATCGTGGCCCGATGTCATCGAGAATTGGCATATTATTGGTGGTTTCCGGTCCGTCTGGATCTGGGAAAACAACGCTCTGCCGCAAGCTCGCAGAATCGAGCAACGTGCACTATTCGATCTCATGCACCACACGTGCGCCCCGCGTTTCTGAAGTTCCCGACGAGGATTATCATTTTCTAACACCTGCCGAATTTGCCAGCTACATTGAGCAAGGAGAGTTTCTTGAACACGCCCAAGTCCATGGCCACCACTACGGATCGCTCAAGTCCGAAGTGATCGGGCATCTGCAAAAAGGCGTGGATGTGGTGATGGACATCGATGTGCAAGGCGCGGCGCAAATTCGCCAGTGCGCCGATGGGGTGATTCAACTTGCCTTCGTCGATGTTTTTGTCATGCCACCTAATGAAAATGAACTTGCCCAACGGCTCAGCGGACGCGGCACGGACGATTTGGTAACCATCGCTCTGCGGATGAAAAATGCGTTAGAAGAAATGCGCCACTGGCACAACTACCGTTACCTTCTGATGTCGTGCTCGCGTGAGAAAGACTTCGAGCAATTTTCCGGAATTGTGACCGCCGAGCGGATGCGAGTTTCACGCATGCTGGACACTGCGCCTAACATCTAACCATTTCGTGTGAAATTTTCACAACGCACGGATGGCATCCATGATCCGCAAGCTCACTTGCTCATACGTCTCCTTGGCATCGCGGCCGGCGAGATCTCGATCTGTTAGAATGATAGGTTCGCCCACTGTGACGGTAATTTGAGAAAATCTCACTCGCGATGAACCGCGCGGCAATGCTTCAAATGCGCCCGAGATGCGCACCGGCTGGATCGGCACTCCAGCTTTCACGGCAACCAGTCCGATACCTGCCGCAGACGAACCAATTTCGCCTGTTAGAGTGCGCTCACCTTCGGGAAAAATCAGCACCCGATTACCTTCTTTGAGCTTGCGGATGATTGTTTTCAGGCTGGTCATGTCCGGGCGATCTTGATCCACAGGAATCGCATTCCACTGGCTATAGAGCCATTTGAAAAATCCTTTGAAGAGCGTCTTGCGAGCAAGATAGACCATTTCTGTCTGATAGAGATTTCCGATCAATGGCGGGTCGAGATAACTTTGATGATTGGATGCAACCAGCACCGGGCCATGACTAATCAAGCGCTCCGCGCCGACAATTTTCATACCGAATAAAGTGCGGAAAGCTGAGCCAAAGGCCATCCATCCGAGCCAGTAAATCCAACGCATCGGTCGTTCTGTGGGAGGTAGATTCATGTGAGAAGGGAGCAATCGAACTCAAGGCCTTGGCCGCGCAAAATGACGAGCGCAGCTTGCACAGCGGTTTCGATATCGTGATGCGAAGTATCGAGCAAGACGGCATCTTCCGCCTGCCGCAAGGGCGAGGTGGCTCGGCTGGAATCTGCCACATCGCGGGCAAGCACCGAATCCGCTTCCCCTGCCTCAACTCGCCGATGGGTGCGCACGGACTGATCCGCGATTACGAAAATTTTATACGGGGTATCCGGAAAAACCACCGTGCCGATATCGCGGCCCTCCATGATCACATTGGTATGCTCCAAATATCCACGCTGGAGGGCGACGAGGCGCTCGCGCACTTGTGGGATTGCAGAAATTTCAGAAACATGCGCGTTGATCGATTCATGGCGTAGCTCCGGCGATGGATCGATGCCGTTGATCAAAATCGTCGATTCAATTCCGTTTTCTCCACAAATAATTTCAAGCCCATCGAGCATGGCGACGACCGCTGGGTGATCCGATGGCTCGATGCCCAAGCGCAGCGCCTGCCATGTGATGGCTCGATACATCGCGCCGGAATTGACCATCACCAAGCCAAGGCGATCTGCCAAATTGCGAGCAAGCGTGGACTTTCCTGAGGCGGCTGGCCCGTCAATGGCGATGGCGTAGTGAGCGGGCATGGCAAAAAGTGTTAGGCGCGAACAATCGTCGGCAAATGATAAGCGGACGGTGCCGTTTGCTGTCGGATCACAGCTTGAAGATGATGAGAGAATCCGGGATAGGAAGTGTTAATGCAATCGGTATGACGGATGGTGGTTTCGCCCTTGGCAAATAAGCCAGCGATGGCAAATGCCATGGCAATTCGATGATCTCCGCAGCTATCGATGGTGGCCGCTTTGAGTGGCTTGCCACCTTCGATTTCCATGCCGTCCTCAAATTCTTCAACCTCCGCGCCCATCGCCCGCAGACCATTGACAACGGTCGTGATGCGATCGGTTTCTTTCACACGCAGCTCTTTGGCATTGCGAATCACCGTGCGGCCTTGCGCAAGAGCCGCGGCGACGGCGATGACCGGAATTTCATCAATCAAATTGGGCACTTCTTCTAACAAAATCGTCGTGCCGCGCAGTGAAGTGCCATGAATTTCGATGTGGCCGATCGGTTCGCCATCAGAGCGATCAACGATTTCTAACATCCTCGCGCCCATTCTGCTGAGCACTTTGAGAATGGCCGTGCGGGTGGGATTGAGTCCCACGTCTTGGATGCGCAAGCGAGATCCCGGCATCGCTGCAGCAGCGACTAACCAAAATGCGGCGCTGGAAATATCGCCCGGCACCCGGAAGTCACAGGCTTCTGGAACTTGCCCACCGTAGATGGAAATTTCCTGGCCCTCACGCCGCGTGGTGACGCGAAAGGCTGCCATCATCCGCTCGGTATGATCGCGAGTCTCGGCCGGTTGGGTGACGGACGTTTTGCCCGAAGCAAAAAGACCGGCTAACAGAATCGCACTTTTCACCTGCGCGCTGGCCATCGGCATTTGATACTGGATCGGCGTTAGCTTTGCTGGGGAAATTTGCAGTGGCGCACATCCAGGACGGATGCCCGCACCGATGATTTTCGCTCCCATCAGAGAAAGCGGATCGATCACGCGGCCCATCGGGCGAGAGGAAAGTGAGGCATCGCCAAACAATTCTGAGGAAAACTCCTGCCCAGCTAACAATCCGGCTAACAGACGCATGCCGGTGCCCGAATTCCCGCAATCAATCGGCGCATCCGGCGTGGAAAGTGCCATAGATTTGCCATGGATGCGCAGGCGAGTTGGGCCAAATTCCGGGCGTTCTTCTAACACTTCATGTTTTACTCCTAACAGCCGCATCGCGTGCAGCGTATTGACGCAATCTTCACTCGGTAGAAAATTATCAATCGTGCAAATTCCATTGGATAACCCACCGAGGATTGCTGCGCGGTGAGACATGCTTTTATCGCCCGGAACGGAAAATTCCGCAGTGAGAGAAGAAATGGGCGCAACACGTAAATAGGACATGGAATATACTAACAGATAGAATTTAATGGATCGCGTTGTTGTTTTGCCTCGGCCAACCAGCGCTGAACATTTTCATGCTCGGCATTTTCGAGGCTGGCAAGGATTTCGCGCAAGTCGGCGATGGATTCTTCGAGCATTGGAATGAGTGCCTGGCGATTTTCCATCACAATTTCCGCCCACATTGAGGGATTTCCAGCGGCCACTCGGGTGGTATCACGCAGCCCGCCGCCGCCGAAGCGGCCGTCGCTCGGCTCACTGAGGCAAATGCGGGCGGCACTTGCCGCAAGAAGATGCGGCATGTGGCTGATGCGGGCGACCAATCGATCGTGCTCGGCCGGATCCATCCACGTGGTGCGGCAGCCAAGCGTTTGCCAAAATGCTTCGAGTGCGGCGGCCTGAGATGGCACAGTGGATGCATCTCGGGTGAGCAAACAAGCCGCATGATCGAACAATCGACTCGATGCAGCGGCGAGGCCATTGCGCTCCGAGCCAGCCATCGGATGACTGCCGATGAAGCGATTCCCTCGCCCTTCTAACAGCGGAGCAATGGTGCGATGCGGCGTGGCCTTTACACTGCCGACGTCCGTGATGAGGCAAGTGTCTGGCAGGCCTGCTTGAATCGCGGCCAGCACCAAATCTGGCATCGCACCAACTGGCACCGCGAGCACTAACATATCGGCATTTACAACTGCTTTTGTTAGATCCAACGTCGCGAAATCCGCCATTCCAAGCGCGCATGCCTCATCGTAAGAAGCACTTTTTCGCATCCACAATCGATGCTTCTGCGGCGGCAATCGCTCCGCAAGTGCAAGTCCGAGAGAGCCACCTAAGAGGCCGCCTCCGAGAATGGCAATATTGGAAAAGTGAGGTGTCATAAAAAAACCAGGTCCAGTGAGTGCCGGACCCGGTTAGAAAATTTAATGGGTTGTATGATTTGAGAAGAAATTCATGAGCGGCAAAAACCACTCGGGAAATTATGGCACGCGGAAGTTTTTCTTTTCTGCAGCAGGGTAAGTCGGGTCTTGCACGAGAGTGCCTTTGGCGATGCCGCGAACGTCGATAGGCTTGTTGTTATAAGGGCTAAAAACGAATCCATCTTTTCCGGGAATCGGAATCGCCACAGGATATTCACGACGAGGAGCAGGAGATGGTTTTGTGGTGGAATCAGGTTCTGTCTTTCGCTCTGAAGGCTGCGTCGCGTCCTCTTGATCATTTGGCGCATTTTCCTGAGCGATGCGTTTTTTCTCAGCAGCTTCCTTTTTCAGTTTATCGCGCTGTTCTTTGATTTTTTGCTGCTCTTCACCACTCACGGATTCTTGCGGCTTGGAAGATTCCTTCTTGCGAGGAGTCTCCGGATAAGGATAGCAAGAGGCCAATGACGCAATGATCAATAGGATGGGGAAAAGAAGAATGCGAGGATTCATGGCTGTTAGAATGTGAGGTCTTTGTAAAAACAGCACCACTGTGCCGTAACGGGAGTATCATGCTGATGAATCGGCATTCGTCAAGAATGCTGACTCGGATTTTTCAAATGAAATTGAGACAAGTCCCCCACCCAGATGCGCAGGTTACCGCTCGCGGACGGGTGGTGGGAAAAAATGAGAAAAGCATGATTGCCGGGCTGCGCGCACCGTGGCTTGATCAGCGGCATGGAAGGGTATCACGAATTATTGCGCGATGTGATGGAGCACGGGGAAACTCGCAGCGACCGCACTGGGACGGGCACGCGCTCGGTTTTTGGCCGGCAAGTTCGCTACGATTTACGCCAAGGATTCCCGTGCGTGACGACGAAAAAACTCCACTTGCGCTCGATTGTTCACGAGCTGTTATGGTTTCTCAAAGGCGAAACGAACACCGGCTACCTTAAAGAAAATGGCGTAACCATCTGGGATGAGTGGGAAGATGAGGATGGAAATCTCGGGCCCGTTTACGGCCACCAATGGCGCTCATGGCCCACGCCAGACGGCCGTAGTATCGACCAAATTCGATTACTGTTAGACGGGTTGGTTGGAGATCCCCACTCTCGGCGGCACATCGTTTCTGCATGGAATGTCGGGCAGCTTCACCAAATGGCGCTGCCGCCGTGCCATTTATTATTCCAATTCTACGTGCATGATCCAGGTGCGGATGGAAAAACTGGCCTATCTTGCCAGCTCTATCAGCGCAGTGCTGATTTATTTTTAGGCGTGCCATTTAATATCGCTTCCTACGCCATTTTAACGCACATGATTGCCCACGTCTGCGGCTACGAAGCTCGGGATTTTGTCCACACGTTTGGCGATTTGCATTTATATCAAAATCACTTGGAATTGGCCGCTCTGCAACTCAGCCGCGAGCCGTATCCATTGCCCACTCTGTGGCTTAATCCAGCGATCAAATCGATTGATGATTTCACCTTTGACGATATTCGGTTAGAAAATTATCAGGCGCATCCTCCCATCAAAGCACCCGTCGCCATCTAACATGTTTGAAGGAATCAAGCTCACCGCCATTGTTGCGATGACGGCAGACCGCGTGATTGGCCATCGCGGGCAATTGCCATGGCAGTTGCCGGAGGATTTGGCATTTTTCAAACGCACCACTCAAGGGCATGCGATCGTGATGGGACGCAAGACGTATGAATCGATCGGGCGGCCCTTGCCGAAGAGGCGCAACATCGTTCTTACCCGAGACCGCAGCTGGGAAATGGTGGGAGTTGAAGTGATTCATGAACTGAGCGATCTCGCCTTGCTCACGCCGAAAATTGCCGAAGCATTCGTCATCGGCGGCGCGGAAATTTATTCACTATGTTTGCCGTATTTGGATGAATTGCTGGTGAGTCATGTGAATGGAAGCTACGCTGGAGATACTTTTTTCCCATCGTTTGAAAAAGATTTTCCAATCGAGTTTGAGATCGAGCGGCATGACTCATTTCACGTCACCTCCTACAAGCGAGTTTGAAAAAATTTTAAATCTAACAAAAATCTATCATTAATTATCATGGCAGAAGATCGTGTTTACATTGCAGTGGATCTGGGCGCAGGTAGTGGCCGCGTGATTGCCGCACGCGCAAATCAGAAGCAGTTAGCGTTAGAGGAAATTCATCGCTTCGAGAACCCCGGCACCGAACTTCCCGGCGGGTCATTTTGGAACATTGTCGGATTATATCGGGATATTTTAGAAGGCCTCCGGCGCTGCGTGGATCTGCATGGGAGCCAAATCGTCTCGATCGGCATTGATACGTGGGGCTGTGACTTTGGCCTGATCGCCAGCGATGGAGAATTGATGGGCATGCCTCACCAATATCGGGATTCGCGCTTCGAAGGCATGGCAGACGCAATGCATGAGTTGATAAGCGAAGATGAAATTTTTCAACACACCGGCATCAAAACCAATTTTTACAACACCTCGCTGCACCTCCTTGCCGCCGCCAAGCAAAACAACCAAGCGCTGCACTATGCGGAAAGCTTGCTCTTCATGCCGGACCTACTTGCGTATTGGCTCACCGGAGTGAAGCGCAATGAGCGCACCATCGCTTCCACCTCACAGTTGTTAGATCCGCGCACGGGTGAGTGGGCATGGCCAGTCATCGAAGCCCTCGGCTTGCCAAAGCGGTTGTTTGGTCAAGTCGTCCCGCCCGGAACCGTGCTGGGCATGATCCGCGAGCAAGTGGCTGAGGCGATCGGCATTTCTAACATCCCGGTGGTGGCGACGGCATGCCATGATACTGCATCCGCCGTAGCTGGTATTCCGATGTGCGGGCCGAACCAGCTCTGGCTTTCATCCGGCACATGGTCGATCATGGGGATTGAAGCCGCCAAGCCGATTACCGATCGCGCTGCGCTGCGCTACGGATTTTGCAACGAGCTTGGCACCGATGGCAGCGTGCGCTTTTTGAAAAACATTTCCGGCCTGTGGCTCATCCAAGAATGCAAACGCGAATGGGAAGCAGCGGGCACTCCGCTTAGCTATGCCCAACTGGCCACTGCTGCGAGCGAAGTTCCGCCGTTTTTTGCCTTCATTGATCCAGATCACGAGAGCTTCGCAAGTCCAGGTGAGATGCCGCAAAAAATCCAAGCATTTTGCAAATCTACAGGACAGGTGATTCCACAGACTCATGGCGAGATTTTGCGCGTGGCCAATGATTCGCTCGCGCTTAAATACCGCTCGGTGTATGACCGCATTTGCGAACTCACCGGATTTTCCTTTGAGCAACTCAATGCCGGCGGTGGCGGAATCCAAAACACGCTCCTGAGCCAAGCAACCGCCAACGCGCTTGGAATTCCCGTGCTTGCCGGGCCGATCGAAGCCACCTCCTGCGGCAACATCATCACTCAAATGCTCGCCATGGGCCATCTCGATACACTCAGCGATGGCCGTGCCTTAATCCGAGAATCATTTGAATTCCAGACCTTCACTCCGCAGGATGCCGAGGCGTGGCAGCGTGCTTATCAACAATTTCGTGACACAATTTGATTGGCAGCATCGTTATCTGATTGCCCACTGATCGTTCCTACATCAAAGGAGAATTCGTGACTGCCACATCGCGTCACATCGCGGAAATTTGCCATGAAAATCATCGTCCTCTCACGCAATTCACAACTTTATAGCACCGCTGCTCTCGTTCAGGCCGCAGAAAAACTTGGGCACGATGTGCGCGTCGTCGATTATTTGCGCTGCTACATGAACATCACCTCGCGCAAGCCGATGATTTATGTGGATGGGGAAAAAATTCTCGCAGATGCGATCATTCCACGCATCGCCGCCAAGCACACGTTCTACGGCAATGCCGTGGTGCGCCAATTTGAGATGATGGGTGTTTATACTCTCAACGATTCAGTGGCGATCGCTCGATCTCGGGATAAATTGCGCGCCTTGCAAATCATGGCCAAGCGCGGCGTCGGACTTCCCGTGACCGGCTTCGCGCACCACACCGATGCAACCACCAAGCTCATCGAAATGTGTGGCGGCGCTCCGCTGGTGATCAAATTGTTAGAAGGCACCCAAGGAGTCGGCGTGGTTCTTGCAGAAACCGCCAATGCGGCGGAGTCGGTGATCGAAGCGTTCAAAGGTCTCAACGCCAACATTCTCGTTCAAGAATTCATCAAAGAAGCCGAGGGAGCCGATATCCGCTGCATCGTCATCGGCGGAAAAGTGGTGGCATCCATGAAACGCCAAGCCCCGAAAGGCGAGTTCCGCTCCAATCTCCACCGCGGTGGCTCCGCAGAAAAAGTGAGCATCTCGCCAGCCGAGCGCGCCGTCGCCATCAGCGCGGCAAAAGCGATGGGCCTCAACGTCGCAGGCGTGGACCTACTGCGCTCCAACCACGGACCAGTGGTCATGGAAGTGAATTCATCGCCCGGCTTAGAAGGCATCCAACAATCCTCCAAAAAAGACGTGGCAAAAATGATCATCGAATTTATCGAAAAGGCGGTTAGTAAACCAAGCCGCCCGACGGATAAATGAGTCGGCACAATTCTGGGCATTGATCCCTGCCGCAAATGGAAAAAATAGAGAGTCTGTGTCTTAACGTGGAAGGCGAATTCTGCCGTTCCAAAATTCTGTGCTTGTGCAAGCCTGCAATCCTTTGTCAATGAAAGGCTAGCTATGCGTTTATCCGCACCCAATGACCCAAGCAGAAAATTAGTGCGTGACCGTTCACTGCCGCACACAAGGCCGTTTTATATTTGTGCGATACTTTTCATCTTTTGGCTTCTCACCGTTGCGGCAACCATCTCAGTCATCGTCATTTCGATTGCTTTACACACTCCAAATGAAACGCGATCAATCATCGGCGGAATTGTGCTGTGTGGAATCGTCTGGTTCATCACATTCTTGAAACGACGTGGCACAATTTGCCCGCTTTGCAAAGGAACTCCGCTCCTAAACTCAGGAGCTCTCGTGAACGAGCGAGCAACTCGCATTTTCCCATTCAACCATGGTGTATCTGCGATGCTATCGATCATTTTTTCCCAGCGCTTCCGCTGCATGTATTGCGGTTCTACCTTTGATCTGTTGAAGAAAAACAGCAATTTACGACTGCCAGCGATGGAGCAGCCCAAAAAGCGCAAAGCCAGATCCTTCAAATGATTAAAAGCGAATCCGATCATTGATGTTAGAATCTGAATGCATCATTTACGTATTGGACCAGTGCGATACATGCCGCAAAGCGAAGAATTGGTTGCATCAACATCAGATTCCATTTCGCAGCATCGCGATCCGCGAGCATGCTCCAAGCATCGAGGAGTTAAATCGCGCTTTAGCGGGAAAAAATGGAAAATTGCAGGATCTTTTAAACCGCTCGGGACATGCCTACCGCGAGCTGGAAATGAAAAACAAGCTCAAGCAACTCAGCACCGAGCAAGTTTTAGAACTTCTCAGCCAAAATGGAAATTTGGTGAAGCGGCCGCTGCTGGTTCACCCGCAGGCTACGTTGATCGGCTTTGATCCAACGTTGTGGCAAAATCGCCTACTTTCCTCAGCCACATGAAATTCGGAGCATCGCATCTCGCTTATTGCACCAATATCCACTCGGCAGAAACTTGGGGCGAAACTGCCATCATGTTAGATGCCGAGGTGCTCAAAGTAAGAGATCATTTGGTGAACAAGGACACGCTTGATGCTCAATCGCCATTCGCGATCGGCCTGCGCTTGTCGGCGATCGCTGCCGCAGAGCTTGTTAGCGGAAATCATCTCACAAATTTTCGTGATTGGCTTGCGCGAAATCGTTGCTACGTGGTGAGCATTAACGGATTTCCCTATGGAAATTTTCATGGCTCGCGAGTCAAAGAACAAGTGTTCTTGCCAGATTGGACATCTGTAGAACGCGTGCGATACACCCAGCAATTGTTCCAAATTCTCGCCGCCATTTCGGATCAAAGCAGCAGTGCTTCAGTCTCGACGGTGCCAGGTTCGCTCAAAGCATTTCATGCAGACTCATCGCTCATCTATCAGAACCTAACAGAATTTGCTAATTGGTTAGACGCGTTGTCGGCAAGCACAGGGCGCGATTTCCACCTAGGCTTGGAACCAGAGCCACTTGGCCACATTGAAAACACCGAGGAAACGTTACGATTTTTCCAAGATCTGCATGCATATGCCAGCAATTCAAACGCCGTCAGTAGGCGCATCGGCATCAACTTTGATTGCTGCCATTTTGCGCTCCAATACGAATCTGCCAGAGAAGCACTTCTCGCCATGCAAGCCGCTGGCATTCGCATTTCAAAAATTCACCTGTCAAATGCACTTAGGGTGGACCTCAAGATGGCCGATGCATTGGAGTCGATTCGCCCGTTTGACGAGCCTCGCTATTTTCACCAAGTCATCACCCGCAATGAGCATGGGCAGCTCACCCGCTACGCTGATTTACCTGATTTTTTGAACGCTTCGCAGCATGCGCTTTCTCACGAGGCTCGCGTTCATTTCCACATCCCGCTGGATGCTCAACCAAACGCACCGCTTGGCTCCACCGATGCTACGGTCAGAGAAACACTTGCATGGCGTGCTGCGCATCCCCACGCATGCGACCACTACGAAATTGAAACTTACACGTGGGATGTATTGCCGCCATCTTTGCAGCGCCCGATCACCCAGCAAATTGCCAGCGAATATGCTTGGGTTTTTGCAAATGCTTGAGTTGCCAAGGCACATTTCCACACTCATCATTCATCCCATGTCCGACATTAAAATCACCATCCACACCACCGCAGGCGATATCGATGCCACGCTCTACGCCTCAAAAGCTCCGCTCACGTGCGCTAATTTCCTCAACCTCGCCAAGCGCGGCTACTACAATAACATCGCTTTCCACCGCGTGATTGAAGGATTCATGATCCAAGGTGGCGATCCAACCGAATCCGGACGCGGTGGCCCTGGTTACAAATTTGCCGACGAATTTCATCCTGAACTTCGCCACCGTTCACCGGGCATTTTCTCGATGGCCAATGCGGGACCAGGCACCAATGGATCGCAATTTTTCATCACCTCCACCGCCACTCCTTTCCTTGATAACCGCCACTCCGTCTTCGGCCAAGTGACCAACGGCATGGATGTCGTTGCGAAAATTACTGGCAAAAATAACACCGGCGAGCGCGGCTGCAAACACAACGGCATTGGTGATAAAATTAATTCAATCACTCTGTTAGATGATGCTTCAACTCTGTTTGAATCACAGAAAGATCATGTCGAGCATTGGAATAAAATTCTCGATCGCTGAGTGATTTATCTGGGCGATTTAGAAAACCGCCCAGAGCATTCGCGAAATACCGATCAATTTCCAAATTCTAGTCGGGCTAATCCTGCACTGGATCGAACTGCGCAAGTCACACGCTGATGTTTTTGACTTCGACTTGCACCTCCATCTGGCTGCCAGTGCCGTGATAATTTCCCTTGATTGGGGCTACATCTTCATAATCGCGGCCCACCGCAATTTTAACGTAGCGCTCATCGGCCAGTGTTTGATTGGTAGGATCAAATCCGATCCACCCTGCCGTTGGCAAAAAAACTTCGGCCCATGCGTGCGATGCTTGTGCACCTACCAAATGATCTAACGGCCCATTATACAAATATCCCGATGCGTATCGCGCAGGAATTCCAACCGAGCGACACATGCCGATCATAACATGTGCAAAATCTTGGCACACTCCGGTTTTTTGGTGAAAAATTTGCTGGAATGGAGATTCCACACAAGTAGTGCCTTTTTCGTAGGTGAAGGAGGCGTTGATCCACTCCATGATCGTCCATGATTTACGAAATATCGAATCGATCGATTCGGTAAGTTGGTGGGCGATCTGCCATACATTGCCATATGTGTCCACATGACGGCTTGCGTGCATGAATTGCCATGTCTGCTCCTGGACTTCAGAGTCCTGATAGAATGTTAGATCCGCCTGTTTGGAAAAATCTGTTAGCATCAACGGCAAGTTATGCACTTTGATACGGCTCTCCACTTCAAGGCGCGAGTGCTCATGAAGCAACTCGAAGCGATGACAGACGTTCTCAAAAAGATCGATATAGCGGATCAGTCGCGTCGCCGGCATGACCCGAATGATGGAAGAAAGCGTTTTTTGGTAGGGAAAGGTGCGCGGCTCTAAGTGCAGATGATTCTCGTTTTGAAAAATCGCGCCATGGTAATAAAACGTTGTTCTATGGAGAACGGACAAACGCATCCCATCTCCATGCATCAAATAAGAAGAATCTGAATTCACTGTTGTTGTTGAGCCTGCTGCCATGCGGCCGCGGCAGAAAGCGGTTGCGGAGTAAGGACTGGCTTATCTTGCAAACGCTCCGGCATCAGCACAAAAGATTCAAACACTTGCTCTCCAATGGTATTGAACCGTGCTTGAAGATCATCTAAAAATGCGTGAAGCCCAATGCTGAACACATCGCGCGTGGATCCATAATTGAGATCTGCAAACAATTTGCCCGATTCCCGCTCCGCTTCATTGGCAAAACTACCGCGAGGGCTTCCAGAAATCATGTGCAAGCATAAATCCACTCGCTCCACACAATAGCGCACCGATCTGGGAAAGTCCCGATCGAAAATGAGCAGATCAATCGCGTTGCGCGCATTCGCTTCGTTTTTTTTCTGGCGCATGGCACCCATCGCACTGCAAGAGCGGAGAATCGCCGTCCAGTGCAAGGATTCTTCTTGGTGCATCGAACCATGACCATTGCTTGGCTTGGCGAGGTAGCTGGAAATATCCAAAAACCTCGTCGTTTTATCGGCACGTTCCAGATGCCGCCCTAAATCCATGAACTCCCACGCTTCGTTGCGCGCGATCGTCGATGATGCAATGCCGTGGAACGTCATCACGCCAGTGCGAATTGCTTCGTAATATCGACTCGGATTTTCCACAATCAATCGCTCCGCCTCGTCCGACTGAGAAAAAAGATAAAGGGAATTCAGCTCTTCCCACAGCTCGTCAGAGAGCTGATCCCGCACCGTTCGCGCATTTTCACGGGCCAAAGCAATGCAAGAACGGATGCTATTTGGATTGTTAGGATCATCTGTTAGAAAATGAATCACCTCATGGCTACCTGCGTTCTGATAGATTTCATGAAAGACCTCTTCGTCGCCCGTGCTGGAGATGATGGGCTGCCAAAAATCTCGCAAGCGCTCGCTATCCAAACTCTCGAAATCTAACAGAAGATGCTGATTCACATCCACCAAGCGCGCGAGATTATCCGCCCGCTCAACATAGCGGACCATCCAGTAAAACGTATTGGCAACTCGTGATAACATGCTTGTGAAGAAAAAGTTAGTCGCGCAGCACCCAAGTATCTTTACTGCCGCCGCCTTGTGAAGAATTAACGACCAACGAGCCGCGATTCAGCGCCACGCGGGTCAGCCCACCGGGCACAATTTTGATCTCTTTTCCGTAGATAATATATGGGCGGAGATCAATGTGGCGTCCTTCGATGGCTCCATCGCACCAAGTGGGCGCGCGAGACAAAGAAATGACCGGCTGCGCGATGTAATTGCGAGGATCTGCAACGATCAATTCACGAAATTTTTCGATCTCATCCTTGCTCGCCGTGGGGCCCATCAACATGCCGTAGCCTCCGGATTCATTGGCTGCTTTCACCACCAATTCCGGTAAATGACTTAAAATGAATTTTCGGTCTTTTTCCTCCGAGGCGAGATACGTCGGCACGTTGGGCAAAATCGGCTCTTGGCCGAGGTAATACTCAATCATTTTTGGCACAAAGTAGTAAATCACTTTGTCATCTGCCACGCCGGTTCCCACCGCATTGGCGAGCGCGACGTTGCCCGCGCGGTAAGCGTTCATCAGCCCAGGCACCCCCAGCACCGAATCTTTGCGGAACACGACTGGATCGATAAAATCATCATCAATCCGCCGATAAATCACATCCACTCGGCGCAACCCGCGCGTCGTCCGCATGTAAACGAATTGATCGACGACGACTAAATCCTTGCCCTCGACAATAT
This sequence comes from Verrucomicrobiota bacterium, assembly GCA_004294095.1. Lineage (GTDB taxonomy): Bacteria > Verrucomicrobiota > Verrucomicrobiia > Verrucomicrobiales > Akkermansiaceae > Luteolibacter. The sequence goes on along the minus strand of RDZR01000031.1, from coordinate 17,651 downwards.
CGATGCCCATCTGCCGCGCTAAGTAGCAATGCTCAAAATAAGCACTATTGAAACAACCGGGCGTCAATAACACGCAAACATTATCTCCATCTCGCCGTGGCGAAATGTGATGCAGCATGTTCAACAAATCTCCCGCGTAGGAATCAACAGGACGCACTCCGAGGCTCTCAAAAATTTTCGGGAAGGCGCGTTTAAGCGCGTTGCGATTTTCTAACAGATATGACGCTCCGGAAGGGCAGCGGCCATTATCTTCTAACACATAATACTTACCATCTGCGCCGCGGATCAAATCACTGCCACAAATATGGATGTAAATATCCGCAGGCACATCCATGCCACGAAATTCTTTTCGGTAATGACGCGCCTCATGGATGTAAAACTCTGGAATGACTCCGTCTTTGAGAATTTGTTGATCGTGGTAAATATCGTGCAGAAATAAATTCAACGCGATGATGCGCTGCGTCAGCCCAGCCTCGATGTGCTCCCACTCAGAGGCTGGCATCACGCGCGGAATCGGATCAAACGGGAAAATGCGTTCGGTTCCCTTACTGTCGTGATAAACATTGAAGGTAATGCCCTGCCGCAAGAAGTAGAGTTCTGAGTTGGCCTTTTGTGTTAGAAAGTCGTTTGAATCGAGCTGACAAAAATTTTGCAGTAGCGCCGCGCAGTGCGAGCGAACCGTTCCGTCCGGATGAAACATTTCATCAAAAAAGCCGTCCGCTTGGTAATCAGAAAACATCTGCATGGGTTAATTGCTTGAAATAGCACAGTGCGGGCCAACTTTACCAACACTTAGCAGATTTTGCGAAAACTTTGCATCCGATCGGACTTCGCAATCCGTGCTTTGTAATCGAGCAAATATGAACAACATCCTCTCTTGAAAAAACAAATCGCGGAGGTTATCTCTGCGGCGGACACCTCGAAAAGGATGTTTTACAGATTATTTTCCTATGAACGCATTGAATCGCAGCCTGCTGGCGTATTGGTCATCCTCGATCGGTAAAAAATGGATTGTCGCCCTAACAGGATTATTTTTGGTCTTTTTCCTCGCCGGCCACTTAGCTGGCAATCTCGTGATTTTCCTCGGGCCAGAGGCGTTCAATGCCTACGCTCACTTTCTACATCACATGATGCATGGTGCTGGGATTTGGGCATTTCGCATTTTAATGTTGGGAGCAATTGTGGCGCATGTGGTGGCGACTGTTGCCCTCACTCGCCAAAATAAAGCTGCTAGAAAACCTTACTCCTACCCGGCGACGATTCAAGCAAGCCGCGCCTCGCGCACGATGATTCTAACAGGTCTAACCGTTCTCGGCTTCATCATCTATCATTTACTGCATTTCACCGTGCGCATCGGCAATGAATATAACAATCCTGAGCTTTACCGCTTCATGCTCGATGGTGAGGAAGTGCACAACGCATGGAAAATGGTGATTGATGGCTTCTCATGGTGGCCAGCCACTCTTGTTTACGTGATTTCAATGAGCTTGCTGTGCACGCATTTGGTGCATGGAGTTGGCTCGATTTTCCAGACGCTCGGGTTCCGCTCGAAGAAGGCATCTGGGCTCATTCATCAATTTTCCTTAGCCTACAGCGTCGTGATTTGGCTCGGCTTTATCTCGATTCCTCTCGCGATCGCCTTTGGCTTTGGCCGCTAAAATTTTTCTAACACTTTAACTTCACCTCATTTCCAATGTCCATCGTTCTTGATAGCAAAGCTCCAACCGGTCCGCTCGCGCAAAAATGGTCGAAGCACAAGATGGATTCCAAGTTGATCAATCCGGCGAATAAGCGGAAGTTTTCGATCATCGTCGTCGGCTCCGGCCTCGCGGGTGGTGCAGCCGCAGCATCTCTATCAGAACTTGGCTACCAAGTGAAGTGCTTCTGCTACCAAGACAGCCCGCGCCGCGCGCACTCGATTGCGGCACAAGGTGGCATCAACGCAGCAAAAAACTATCAGAACGATGGTGATTCGGTGCAGCGGCTATTTTACGACACGATCAAAGGTGGCGATTTCCGTTCGCGCGAGAGCAACGTCTATCGTCTAGCAGAAGTTTCCACCTCCATCATTGACCAATGCGTCGCTCAGGGTGTGCCATTTGCCCGCGAGTATGGCGGGCTGTTAGATAATCGCTCATTCGGGGGGTCACAAGTTTCCCGCACATTTTATGCACGCGGCCAAACCGGCCAGCAGTTGCTCATCGGTTGCTATCAGGCATTGGAAAAAGAAGTCCATAACGGCGGTGTGAAAATGTATTCGCGCACAGAAATGTTAGACGTAGTGCTTGTCGGCGGACACGCCAAAGGCATCGTCGTGCGCGATCTCGTCACTGGAAAAATTTCCTCTCACTCAGCGGATGCGGTGATTCTGGCCACCGGCGGCTATGGCAACGTCTTTTTCCTCTCGACCAATGCGATGGGATGCAATGTCACGGCCGCGTGGCGAGCTGCGCGTAAAGGCGCTTTATTTGCCAATCCGTGCTTCACCCAAATTCACCCGACGTGCATTCCGGTGAGTGGTGATTACCAATCTAAGCTCACGTTGATGTCCGAATCGCTCCGCAATGACGGCCGCATCTGGGCGCCGAAATCTGCTGAAGTGGCCGAGAAAATTCGTGCGAAAAAACTGAGCCCGAACGATGTGCCGGAAGATGATCGCGATTATTTCCTCGAAAGAAAATATCCATCCTTCGGCAATCTCGCGCCGCGCGATATTTCATCTCGTGCGGCAAAAGAAGTGTGCGATGAAGGCCGCGGTGTCGCGCCGACTGGGCTGGGCGTTTATTTGGATTTCCGCGATTCGACCAATCGCCTTGGCGAGCAAACGATCCGCTCGCGCTACGGGAATTTGTTCCAAATGTATGAAAAAATTGCGGGGGAAAATCCCTATCAGGTGCCGATGATGATCTATCCGGCAGTTCATTACACGATGGGCGGCCTGTGGGTGGATTATAATTTGATGTCAAATATCCCGGGCCTCCATGTGCTGGGTGAAGCAAATTTCTCAGATCACGGTGCGAACCGGCTCGGTGCATCTGCGCTGATGCAAGGTCTCGCTGATGGCTACTTTGTGATCCCGACGACGATTGCCAATTACCTCGTATCGCAAAAGCCGGGCAGCATCACCACCGCTGCTCCGGAATTCCGTCAGGCAGAAGAGCAAGCGACTGACCGCGTGAAGAAAATCTTTTCCGTGCAAGGCAAGCGCACAGTGGATTCGTTCCACCGCGAGCTGGGCATGGTCATTTGGAACAAGTGCGGCATGGCGCGCTCGCGCGAAGGGCTGACGGAAGCGCTGAAGGTGATCCCGCAAATTCGCGAAGAATTCTGGTCCAACGTTCGCGTTCCGGGCTCCGGTAGCGGAACGAATATGGAGCTGGAAAAAGCCGGACGCGTCGCCGATTTCATCGAATTTGGCGAGATGATGTGTTACGACGCTCTCGCCCGCGAAGAATCGTGCGGCGGGCACTTCCGCGTAGAGCACCAATTTTTTGATCACGACTCGGAAGTCATGGTTGGTAGCACTCAAGCAGGTGAGGCCAAGCGCGATGATATTAACTTCGCCCACGTCTCGGCATGGGAATATCGTGGCGATGATCAGGCTCCGATTGAACACAAAGAGCAACTTCTCTACGAGGAAACCAAAATCTCCATCCGTAGCTACGCCTAAGTTTCTTCTGTTAGAAAAATGTTAGAATGAGCTTGCCGCCTGCGACGATAAGCACGCAGGCTAACATTTTTTTGATCACGCCATGAGAGAATCGCTGACTGCCGAGTGTGGATCCGATAAAGCCGCCTAACAGCGCGGCAGCCACAAAGCCCCAAGTGAACCTCGGCAAGTATTGGGTGCTGGAAAAATTTCCTAACAGTCCTGAAATCGAGTTGGTCAAAATAAACAAGGCGGAAGCTGCCGCGGCTTGTTTGGTCCTGGCCCATTTCATCAGCAGCAAGAGAGGTGTTAGAAAAATTCCGCCGCCGGTGCCAGTGAGTCCGGCAAACAGACCGAGCACCGCGCCGATGGATAATGCCAGCGGCACACATGGAGGTTTTGCAGTATTTTCCTCCGTAGGTTTTCCTAAAAACCGCACCGCGCAAAAAATCAATACAGCACCGATCAATAAGTCGAAAACATGATTCGGCAGCTTAATCGATCCACCGAGAAATGCGCATGGAATCGAGAGCACCGCGAATGGCCAAAATAAGCTGAACGAAAAATGGCCGGCCCGAAAAAATTGCCATGAAGTGATGGTTGCTACCACGATGTTCAAGACCAGCGCGATTGGGCGGATCTCCGTCTGAGCAAATCCCGCGAGGGCCATCACGGCGATGTAGCCAGATGCGCCAGCATGCCCCACCGATGAGTAGAGAAATGCGATGACCGCAATCGCGCAAGTCATCAAGATGAGAAACTCTAAGGACATCGCTTCACCCTTGATTACAAGTAGGCCATTTTTCACTGGCCCGCATTGCCTGAGCTACTTCAAAAATGAATCGCGTGACCTTCCGAAGCAAGCGTCGCTTCGTGGATGACTTCTGAGAGCGTCGGATGCGCGTGAATCGTGGCATGGATGTCCTCAGCCGTCAGTTCTTGGTCGAGCGCGAGGCCCATTTCCGCGATTAGCTCAGTGGCATTATCACCGATGATATGCGCACCGAGGAGTTCACCATGTTTTTTGCCAAACAAGAGCTTGGCAAATCCATCGGGCTCGCCCGAGGCAATCGCTTTGCCAATCGCCATGAACGGAATTTTCCCAACGGAATACTCAATGCCTTTTTCCTTCAGCGCGCGCTCGGTCTGGCCGACGGAGGCGACTTGCGGGTGGCAATACGTGCAGCCCGGGAAATTGCGAATTTTGCGTGGCTGATGCCCTTCGATATACAATCCTTCGACGCATTGCACCGCCTCGAAGGATGCCGTGTGAGCTAACCAAGGCGGGCCGGTGATATCGCCCGCAGCATAGACTCCGGGGATGGAAGTTTCGTAACGATCGCCGACTTGAATGTATCCTCGATCGCTGAGTTGTGGCTGCATGCCGCCGGGTAAAACTGGCTGAATGCCGATGGCGACTAAGCAAACTTCCGCGCTCAGGACGCCTTTTTCTTTTGGCCCATCGACTTGCAAATCCACGTGCGTGCCATGATCGCGCATGGCTGTGATTTTTGTATTCGTGAGGCAGCGGATGCCTTGTTTGATGAGTGATTTTTCAAGTGCTTCGCCAACTTCATCGTCCTCGACCGGCAGCAAGCGCGGTGCCATTTCAATCAACGTCACCTTGGTTCCAAACGCGTTGTAGATGTAGGCAAATTCGACGCCAATCGCACCGGCCCCGATGATCAGCATTTCCTTAGGCTGCTGGCCAAGGACCATCGCCTCTTTGGAGCCTATCACCGAGTGGCCGTTGAAAGGCAGATCAGGCAAGCCGCGCGATTTGCAACCGGTGGTGATCAAAATATCGCGTGCTTCTAACATCTGCGTGGTCCCATCAGGCGCAGTCACGGCGACTTTGCCAGTGCCCTCAATCGCGCCATAACCACGGACATAATCGATGCCATTTTTTTTCAACAAATACTCAATGCCACCGGCAAGGCGGTCTGAAACTTTGCGCGAGCGACCGACGACTTGGCTCCAATCATAGGAAAGCCCGTCGATTTTTAAGCCAAATTCCGAGGCTTTATGGCACAACATCTGATAGACTTCAGCATTTTTGAGCAATGCCTTGGTAGGAATGCAGCCCCAATTGAGACAAGTGCCGCCCGCCCGATCCATCTCCACGCAGGCGACTTTTTTCTTGAGTTGAGCTGCGCGAATTGCGGCCACATATCCGGCTGGGCCGCCACCAATAATAATGAGATCGTAGGCCATAAATGAAGTGTTGCTAGTAGTGCGCGGTGAAACTGTGCCGAGGGTTTGGATTTGTCAAAGATGGAAAATGCGTTTACGTGCTGTTTTTTAGGTTTAGAGTGAAAAACAATCCTGCCATGCCCAATCAACCTAAAATCCCAATCGTCCTCGTGACTGGCTTTTTGGGCGCGGGGAAAACTACTTTTTTGCGCCAGCTTCTACCGATGCTTGATGGCCCGAGAAAGCCATACGTGATTCTCAATGATTTTTTGAACGCGGAAATCGATACGGCGATGTTGCGCCAAGTGAGCCAAGAAATTTTCCCGATTTCTGCAGGCTGCGTTTGTTGTGATGCCAACGTCTCTCTGAATGAGGCGTTGGAAAAAATTCCCGACGAGCCGCCCTATTTCGTGTTGATCGAAGCGAATGGCACAACCGATCCGTATCCATTGATCGAGCTGATCATGCTGTTGCCGCAGCATCATCGACGCTTCGGGCCGGTCTTGCAGCTCAATATCATCAATGAAAAACGCTGGCAAAAACGATTAGCTCCGTGGGACCGTGCGCTGGAACGTGCGCAAGCGATGACCGCCAGCCACTTGTTTACCAATCGGCGATTGGAAGCGTCGTTACGCCAGCAACTGCAAGTGCGCAGCGACCTTGCAACATACAATCCACAAGCGATGCGGATCGATTCGATCGAGCAATTCGCAACTATTCTGAAGTCATTGGATGGAGCGACGCAGCCGGTTTTGAATATGGAGGCTCCCCTGCCCCACGGACATCCGCACATTGCGACGCGCATCGAAATGCCGCCACTGCCGGAAGAAATCTTGATCCGTTGGCTCAAGTCATTTCCACCGGACGTGCTTCGCATCAAAGGCGCGACGTTGTTGCTGGATTCTGATGATGAAGCGTGTTTTTTCCAACGCACGGACGATGATCTTGAGCGGCCCATGATTCTCAAAGGGAAAATGCCTGAAACCACGCAACCCTGCGCCGTATTCATCGGCCACCAGTTAGATGCAGACGCAATCGCCACATCGCTCAAGGCGATGCTCGATCAAAAACCAAATCTAACAGCCAATAAAAAGTTGTTAGAACGGCTGCCTAAAATTTGAAACTTATTTCAGCACCGCCCGGAATGGCTGACGAGTGACTTGATTTCCCGATTGAAGTCCTGGCATTCTAACAATTTCTCAAGCGTCAAATGCATCCGGTAGCGCCAGTAAAACGGAATGATGGCTGGCACATTGATGCGCTCTGATTCCGCATCCGGATGGCGGATCAATTCATCAATGGCGAGCAGATCTTGGATGGGGAAAATTGCCCACATTGCCGGTGAATGAAGGTGTTGATTGATGATGCGTGTTGCGATTTCACCAGAAAGTTCTGACGGGGCAAAATCGATGCCAAACATCTGCCATGCAAAACGCGCAGTGGTTCTGGAATCCTCTTTCCACCATGCTCGCAGCGTGGGCATGTCATGCGTGGATGGGCTGACGACGCTCATGTATGGAGCGTTTGCTGGGTGGAAAAATTCGATTTTAGAATCCTTTGGCATCCGCTGGATTTCGAGTGAGAGAATGCCTAACTGTTGGAGAACATTGGCCACGCAATTAGGGACCATGCCAAGATCTTCTCCGCACAACAACATCGGGCTCGCTTCACGCATCGCGGGAAGTTTTTCATAAGCTCGTGCTTGCCAGAAATCTTCTTGGCGGCGGTAGAAATAATCGATGTAGAGTTCGTTGACTCTCCATTGCGCGTCTTCTGGCAAATTTTGAAAACTACGCGTCGCATGCAGTGAGCAGCGCGGGTGGAACCATGAACCATTCGAGCCTGGAAGTTCAAAAAAGAGAACCTCGCTCACACAATCTAACAACGCTTGCTTGACCAAGCGGTGCCAATCGTCATCCGCAAGATTTGCAAAGTAATCGACGATCTGGCGCTGCGTGGAAAATGCTTCATTCATCTGCCAGTAGCCGTAGCCGCAATCGTGCATGAATTGCTTTTTAATCTCATTGGATGAATTTCCAAATAACTGATAGATCACCTCATTGGTTAGATAAGGGCGGCAGTAGCGATTAAAATCAAATGGGATGCCGCGCTGGCGAATCTCATCGAGATGAATCGGCATCGCTGGGTCAAAGGTGCCCATGATTCCTTCCACTTGCTCATACGGAATTTGCCAAATGCGGAAGAAGCCCAAGATGTGATCGATGCGGTAAGCATCAAAATATCGGCTAAGCTGAGCGAAACGCGAGCGCCACCATGCGTAGTGATCTTCGCGCATCGCCTCCCAATCATAGGTGGGAAATCCCCAATTTTGGCCCTTGATCGCAAACGCATCAGGAGGCGCACCCGCTTGAGCATGCAATTTAAACAACGGCGCGTGCGACCATGCATCGACGGAGAAACGATCAATGCCAATCGGCAAATCACCTTTCAGCGCAAGTTGATGATGATGCAAATCTTCCACCGCGCTTGTTAGCTGGCGAGCCAACTCGAATTGCAGCCAAATGTGATAGAAAATTTCTCTATACTCCGAGTGATTTGGGTCGAGCAAAGATTCAATGCGCTCGCGATCATACACCGCCCAATCGCCCCACTGGCTGAAGTCCGCGGTGTAGAATTGATCGCGCTTGGTGCAAAAAACAGCATAGTCGATCACCCAATCCTGATTTTCCTGATAGAACGTTTGGAAGTCGATCCGCGCTAAAAGGCTCGCTTGATTTTTCTGATAGATTTCTTGAGTGATCTCAGACTTGGCCGCCATCACAGCCTCGTAATCCACGGCCGGCAGCGCATTGAGCTGAGTGCGCAGCGCAGCAACTTTTTTGAGCTGAGCGGCTGTTAGAGCGAGGGTCATTTCATCGATCCGCAGATAAATGGGATGCAAGGCGAAAACGCTAATCGCCGAGTATGGATAAGAATCCGTCCATGTGTGAGACGAGGTGGTATCGTTGATTGGTAAAATTTGGATCACTTTCATGCCGACGGCAGATGCCCACTTTGCCAGCAATTTGAGATCACTAAATTCACCGACTCCGAGACCTTGCTCGGAGCGCAGAGAAAAAATGGGAATGGCCACACCGGCGCCGCGAAATGCGTGTGTTAGATCGCGGCGATATGCTTCATCCGCAATGCGCACCCATGTCTGCGAGCCGAGTGCACGCGAATCGAGCCAGCGATTTTCCCCCTGCTCGATGCTGATCATTTGCTGACGTTCTAAATCGTAAAGACCATATTTGTAATGAATGTTCCAATCAAGCGGGAGGTAAATTTCCAGTTGCCAAGCATTGGGCCCACACGCGTCTAACGGAATCGCTTTGCGCCAATCCCAGCCGCCTAATTCATCGACGCTGCCTAACAGACATGGCACTAAATTTTCGCCCAACCCAGCCATCTTTAATTGGAAAAGATGATTGGCATGCGCTGGCTTTTTGCGAGGCTTGCCTACTTGCGAAATCGGGTAGAGATGGCGGAACGCTTTTGTTTCAAGCGCGTAGTCCAAAGTGCCAGCGGAACACCACGAATCTAACAGCACGACGGCATCCGGCGATTGAGCATGCACTTCAATTTTCCGAGGTCCATTCCACTCATCGAGCCGCACGCCATTGCCTGCTTGCCTGAGTTGATAGCGATATTCGATGCGAACCGCGCCGGAGGTTTTGAGTTCCACCAGACCCTCCCATTGTTGATCGTTGCGATAGTGCAATTCCACCCACTGTTCTAATTTGAGTTTCTCCGTAGAATCGCTGATGATGACATAATTCAGCCATAGCGATTGACCTAGAGTGGTGTGGAAATTCAGACGGAAAAGAATCTTCATAAATGGGTTGCGTGATGAATGTCGAATTTTGTCAAACGGTTGGCCATGGAAAAAATCCATGCGCTGCAGGATTCACCATCCTTTGAAAACACTTGCCTTTATCAGCCGACTTGAGGATGTTTCGCGCCCTGTGCCTGACCAATTGTATAAGCCATTTTGGCGAATACCCCATGTATTGAGCCTAGATGTTCCGCTCGTGGCGATGGCGTGGCTCTACATTTTTACCAAAACATGGCGCGTCGATTACCACCCGTGGGAAGCATACCTCGTGCTCATAATCTTCAGTTGGATCATCTCGATCACTGCGCGCTGGATGGACGCGATGCTGCTCGTCCGCCGCAACCAACCACTCAATGCGCAAGACCAATTTTTGCTACGATACCATCCATTTCTCAAATGGTTCGCAGTGCTTCTTTTTCTGTTAGGTGCTGGCATCACCATCGCCTACATGTCTCTCGCTATTTATGGCTACCTGTTAGTAGTCGGAGTATTGATCGGCGGATTTCTCGGATTAACGATGATGACGGATCCGGAATCGAACGAAATTCCTTACCTGAAAAATTGTCTCGCTGGCCTGAGTTTCGCATGTGGCACGGCAATTTTTGCCCACGTTTATCTGCCGGCAACTAACGTCTATGAGATGTTCGCAACTCGTGAGTTCCTCTGCTTTGTCGTGCTCGTCATTCTCAACATCACGGCGATTGATCTTTGGAAAAAATCATTCAATCTAACCGATGAACCATCTCGTGTGTTCAGCGATATGTCCCTCACCTTGCCGCTGACGTTGCTCGCCGTGGCCGTCGTCTATTTCTCGATTAAGGACGATGTCTCTGCAACTCGCCCGTTTTATTACTCGATCCTCATCAGTTGTGCGATGCTCTACGCCATCAATCGCATTCATGAAAAATTTTCGTTAGAAACTCTAAGCATCATGGCCAATGCGGCATTGCTCACGCCTTGCATCATTTATTTAGCCTACATCAGGACTGGATTGCCCTGAGCACTTGCCCTCATATATCAAGATCATGCGTCTCGTTTTCATCGCCACCGGTGATATTGCCCTGCCCTCATTTCAGAAATTGTTAGAGGAAGGGCCACGCCCGCTGGCGCTGATCACGCAGCCCGATAAACCGAGCGGACGCCATCTGACCATGACGGCACCTGCCATCAAAACACTCGCCCTCGAAGCAAATGTGCCGGTGCTTCAGCCGGAAAAAATTGGCAGTGCAAAAGATGAAATCGCCGCCTTGCAACCAGAAGTGATCGTGGTCATGGCCTATGGCCAAATTTTACCTCAGCGTGTGCTTTCGATCGCCAGCCGAGCGATCATCAATCTGCATGCTTCATTGTTGCCTCGTTTTCGTGGGGCCGCCTGCATTCAAGCCGCGATTGATGCCGGTGATCCAGAGACAGGCATCACGGCGATGCATGTGGTGCGAGCCCTTGACGCAGGAGCGATGATTGCCGCGAGAAGCATCGCGATTCATCCTCAAGAAACCGGCGGCTCATTGCATGATCGCTTGGCGCAACTTGCTCCTGAGGTCATGCTGGATGCCTTAAAAAAAATCTCTATCAACAGTGCCGAAGGAGTGCCGCAAGATGATGCGGCTTCATCGTATATCGGCAAGCTGGAGCGCGATGACGGTGCCATCGATTGGCATCAATCTGCGGCACACATCGAGCGCCGCATCCGCGCGTATGATCCATGGCCCGGAACATTTACCCACGATGCCGTTTCTAAAAAACGCATCAAAATTTTCCCACCGACGACTTGCCATGATGAGGTGATTCCCATCGGCCAACTGGTGAATCATTCTGGCCGCTGGCTGATAGGTTGCGGCAGCGGTGCTTTAGAAATTCAGCAAGTGCAGGCAGATGGCGGGCGGCGCATGGCGATCCATGATTTCCAAAGAGGCCAAGCCGCAACCGCATTTTTCTAACAAATGTTAGATGGATGATTGCGTCGCGTGATGAAATGCGAGTTGCTTCATTTGGGCTGCCATCAGTCCGAGGGCATTGGCGCGAGTCGGTGCGAGATGCTCCTTGAGTCCGGTGCGATCGATGAAGCTAAGGTCCGCTTTTACCACGGCATCGGCTGGTTGGCCATCGAGCACGTTGACGAACAACGCGATCATGCCTTTGGTGATCACCGAATCAGAATCCGCACGAAATTGCATCACGCCGTTTTCACATTGAGCATCTAACCAAACTTGCGATTGGCAGCCTTTGATCAAATGTTCTGGCGTGCGTGCAGCCTCTGGCAAAGCAGGCAATTTTTTCCCCAAGCCAATGACGTATTCATAGCGCTCTGTCCAATCATGAAAGAAGGTCAGCTCTTCTAACAATTTTTCTTGTTGTTCGGAAATCGTCATCACGTTGGTAAAAAAGAATCACGTTGCAGGGGCGATGCGTTGGAAAAGACACGCGAGCGACCATGCAGCTGCGGGCATCATCCAACAGCACAGCACGAGAGCAAGTGGGATATTTTCTTGATGCATCGTATGCCACGCGAGCGGCCATAAAATCATGCCATCCACCCATGGAATTCCGGCAAGTAAGCTCGCCACATAGCGAGAGATACTGTGCGATAAATTTTTTCTCGCGTGATGAAGCCACCCACCAAAAACAACCACCGCAATCAGCCAGATCATCATTTCCGCGAAATCAAAGCGTTGGCAAAACAGCGTCAGCAAAATCACCACCCCGAAGCCAAATAACGGATGCTTGCCAACCGCACCCGATGCCTCGCGGCGCGCACTCCACGAGAGCATGGCAATGTAACAAAGCAAAGCAGCAGCCGCGGAAAAAACCGCCGCGGGCCAGACCGCCGCAGCGCCCATGATCGGCAACAAACCGCGGCAAGTTCCCATCGCCAATACCGCCCATGGGCTGCGTTTATGCCAATACGTGTATGCCAAAATACTTATAATAATGGCCACCGCCACCCAGCCACTTGCCGATGATACCGCAAACGCCAGCACGCAACCTAACAGCAAAAATCCAATCGCGATCCATCCATAAACAGAACGCGAAAAATCGGCTCGTGGCAATGCCCGCTCGGCACGGAATTGGCGATCCCACATCACATCCGCCCAATCGTTTAGAAAATTTCCGCCAAGGCACAACATCACCCCCGCCATTGCCATGCCGACGAATTCTAACCAACCGACAAAAATTCCGCTAAGTGAAGCAAGCGCAACTCCCACCCACACATTGCAAACCACGCTAGGCAAATTCGCCACCCGACTGGTGGCGAGCAGTCCCGCGATTGGTCGAGAACAATTCATACCCGTTTTTCCAACTCATCGAGCATTGCCGCGCAGCCGTCTTCTAACAACTCGATCACGAAGTCAAATCCACGCGTTCCTCCATAGTAAGGATCAGGCACATCCTTGACCTCGTGCTCACGGCAAAAACCAACAAACGGGCGAACTTTTCCCACATGCTTCTGATGCGTATCTAACTCACACACATTGCGGAAATTTTGTTGGTCCATCGTCACAATCCAATCAAAGCGCGTAAGATCATCCGCCACGATCTGACGAGACGCGCCGAAAACATCATACCCTTTTTTCGTCAACGCCGCCGTCATCCGAGCATCCGGCGGCGCGCCTTGGTGATAGCCAATCGTGCCCGCTGAATCGATTGCAATTCGCTCTGCAATGCCACGCTCACGAGCCATGTGGGTGAAAATAATTTCCGCAGCAGGCGAGCGGCAAATATTTCCCAAACATACGAACAAAACAGAAAATGGTGCGCGGTCTGAAGACATGGTGATGGCCAGACATTCCGCTAGGTTTCTTCCCGCGGCGCAATGCAATTATGGATTCTAACAACCGACGAAAATTCACTGCGCTCGTCGTGCAATAAACGATTGGCACAAAGTCAATGATGCGAAGCTATTTCTGAGTTCTTGATCGCAGCTCAATGCCGGATTAAAAATCTGCTGTGGAAAGCATCCGCTATTACAATCGGCATCGTGAGGAATACGAAATTGAGGAGATCTATGGAGAGAGCTTTCTACGTTGGATCTACGGGCACCCAATCGGGAAATTGGCACTTCACGCGTTAGTCAAGCGCGCGTGCTTTTCGCGCTGGTATGGTATGCGAATGAATGCCGCAAAGTCCTCTCAACGCGTCGCTCCATTCGTTGAAAAATACGGACTCAATGCCGATGAATTCCGCGATCCGCTTTCAGCTTTTCGCAGTTTTAATGAGTTTTTTTATCGCCGCTTGAAGCCCGAAGCACGGCCCATCGATGCGGCAAATCACTCGGTGGTCTTTCCCGCGGATGGCAGGCATCTGGGCTTTGAACGCGCCAGTCAGATCCGCTCGGTTTTTGTGAAAGGACAATCGTTCGATTTGGAAAAATTGTTAGGTGATGCGCAGTTGGCCGCCAAATATGCAGATGGCAGCCTCGTCTTATCTCGGCTTTGCCCACTCGATTATCATCGCTTTCACTTTCCTGCAGCGGGAATTCCAAGCCAAACACGGCTGATTTCCGGACCACTTTTTTCTGTCAACCCGCTCGCCCTGCGGCGCAATCTCGCGTATCTCTGGACCAACCAAAGAGCCATCACCTTGTTAGAAACGGAAACACTCGGCACTGTTGTTTTGTTGGAGATTGGTGCCACCTGCGTGGGATCCATCCAGCAAACGTATGCGGCAGGCAAGCTCGTCCGTAAAGGCGATGAAAAAGGATATTTCGCATTTGGCGGCTCATCGACCATCGTCATCTTCGAGCCTAACAGAGTAGTGTTAGATGAAGATTTATTGAGCCATAGCCAGGTGCAAACTGAACTTTACGCCCTTCAAGGCAGCCATATGGGAAAGATGTTCCCTCGATAACCCGCTTAGATAATCTCCATGACTATTGATCTACCAAAATCCTTCGATTGCGAATGCCTCAAGCCTGCGATCGAAGGACAGCTCTCGCCCGCAGAAAAAATCCAATGCTTCAAAACGTTTCTCAACAACGAGGAGCAAAAAATTTTAGCAGCCCACCGCAGCGGAGCCGGCGGATTGGAAATTGCAGAGGCTCGTGCAAAGTTGATGGACTTTCTGTTAGGGGTGATTTTAGAGAACGTTTTGGCAGGCCAAACTCCCCGCCTAACAACAAATTTTGCGTTAGTGGCTATCGGCGGTTATGGCAGAGGTGCGCTGAATCCATTTTCGGATGTGGATTTGCTATTTTTATTGCCACGAGCATCCACCAGTCTGCCAGTTCCTTTGAGAGAGGCCGTCCAGCAGGTGCTCTATCTGTTATGGGATCTCGGATTGAAAGTGGGCCATGCGAGCCGCTCGATTGCTGAGTGCATCGAACAAGCGCAGGCAGACCAACAAAACAAAACTGCGCTGATGGACTCGCGTCTCATCACGGGCAATGAAGAACTCTATCAGCAATTTGTGCAACGCTTTGAGAAAGACTGCATCATGCGCGGTCAACAAGCATTTTTCAAAATCCGCAGCGACGATTTGCGCTCGCGCCATGAAAAGCACTCCCACACCGTTTTCTTACAAGAGCCGTCTGTGAAAGAAGGCTGCGGCGGCATGCGCGATTTTCACAGCATCTTATGGATTTCTCGGGTCAAAAAAGGCACGACCTCTCTCGCCAAACTCGTCGAAGAACGCATCATTACCGCCGCCACGCGCAAAGAGCTCATGGCCGCATACGACTTCCTGCACCGCGTGCGCAATGAGCTGCATTATTCAACTGGCAAGGCGACGGATCAGCTCACGTTGCAACTCCAAGGCGTAGTCGCCACTGCGCTGAATTATCCGCAGAAGGACATTCTCAGGCGCATCGAGTTTTTCATGCGAGATTACTATCTGCACACGCGCGATCTCTACCGGCATACGACCTCACTGATGGAAACTTATGAGATCGAATATGAAGAAGCACCGGCGGCGGGATTGATGTCTTATCTTACCTTTCGCAAAAAAAATCGTGAAGAGTTCGATGGCTTTATCGCACGAGATGGAAGGCTTTTCCCATCGAACCAAGAAATTTTCACCGATGACGTG
The DNA here is from genome assembly GCA_004294095.1 of Verrucomicrobiota bacterium. Taxonomy (GTDB): domain Bacteria; phylum Verrucomicrobiota; class Verrucomicrobiia; order Verrucomicrobiales; family Akkermansiaceae; genus Luteolibacter. The sequence goes on along the minus strand of RDZR01000031.1, from coordinate 1,950 downwards.
AATCGCCTGATGCGCTTGTTCCAACATTGCCAGTTGAGAAATTTGCAACTCAGCCCGCCGATCCGTCGTTTGATCGCTGCGCACTGGCCGGACATCGATCGTGGCTTCCGCACCGCGAAGGCGAACCGGCAAGTATTCCAAGCGATTTTAGAGCGCAAAGGCGACGTCGCTCGCACGCTGCGGCTGATGCACCGCGCGGGCGTTCTCGGCCGATATTTACCAGAATTTGGTGCGCTTGATTGCTTGGTGCAGCATGAATTTTTCCACCGCTATACAGCCGATGAGCACACCTTGCGCTGCATAGATGAGTTAGATCAATTAAGCTCAAGCCAAGATCCTCACAAAAAAGTCTATCAGCGTTTGTTCCACGAAATGCAGGATCCTTACGCGCTATTTTTTGCCGCCATTTTGCATGACGCAGGCCGCGCGGAAAATGTGCGAGAGCACATCGATGGCTCGGCGATGCTGGCCGCTCGTTTATGCAGCCGATTGCAAATTGGCGGGGCGCAGCGCAAGCTGATCATGTTCTTAGTCGATAATCATCTAACATTTTGGCGCACCGCGACGACGAAAAATCTGGACGACATGGAAGTGATTTCCCAATTCGCCAACATCGTCAAAACACCCTCGAATCTGGATGCGCTATTCCTCTTCACCTTTGCGGATTCCAAGGCCACCTCACAACAAAGTTGGACGGCGTGGAAGGAAAGCCTAATGATCAAACTTCATACCACCACTCACCAGTTCTTAGAAAGTGGCAAAGAGAAATACATCCGCAAAATCGATGCAGACCGCAGCGCGTTGGGGAATGAAGTGCTGGCATTGATGCGCGAGGATTACCACCAAGAGGTCAAACAACACCTCGAGCGCATGCCCGCCGCCGCATTCCACGCGCGACAAGCCTCACACATCGTCACCCAAGTGCGCACCGTGCGGCATTTTCTAACAAGTGAGAAAGATAGTAACGATGAAAGTGCGATCTGCATCAAGTGGATCGATCATATCGATCAAGGATACTCGGAATTGGTTCTTGCCTGCCGCGACAAACCACTCCTGTTAGAAAAAATTTGCTGCGCATTGGCATCACAGCAAATCAACATTCTCTCCGCTGATTTTTTCACGCGAGCAGACAGCATCGTGGTCAACATTTTCCGCGTCTGCACCACCAATTTCGAGCCAGTGAGCAAAGCGTCGGTTCGCCAAGCGATCTTAAAAACGTTCCAGGAAATTCTCAACACCGAGGATTACCAACCGGAAAAATATCTTCGCTATAAAACGAATTTTCTCAAACCGAGAACTGAGCATGGAATCCCAGTGCCGGTGCGCGCATGGATCAGCAATTCACTGCACCCGAATTGCACCACGATCGAAATTCAAGCGCTCGATCGCATCGGCCTTTTGCACGATCTTTTCCACACCATCAATTCCTACCAACTCAACACCGCTCATGCGCGAATTTCCACCGAGAAAGGCGTGGCCATGGATACACTCTACATCACCACCCGAGACGGCAATAAGCTGTTAGATTCGGAAATCATCAAAAAGTTAGAAGCGGAAATTACCGACCTCATTTCAAAATCAGAAACGCAGTAGTGGATTGTTTCTTCGCACATTCAAACCACGTTCCAACGCAACGGCATTGCTGTCCCGGGCAGTATCTCAACCTGGGTTCCACAGGCATCTTTTGTGCCGAGCTATGATTTGGATGGAAACTTGACAAACGACGGGCGCTGGATTTACACTTGGAATGGTGAAAATCGCCTTATATCCATGACCCCAACCGCTGCTGCTCTTTCCGTTGGAGTGCCGAATGTGCTGGTCACATTCGCTTACGATTATCTCAGCCGTCGTATCGGAAAAACGATCGTGAATCGTGCAGTCACGCCGCACAGCAGCGAGCAAATTTCTTATCTCTATGATCACTGGAACCCCGTGGCCGAGTGGCGGCGC
>RDZR01000064.1 GCA_004294095.1 Verrucomicrobiota bacterium | reverse complement strand
CAAATCGCGGCGAAAGCGGTCTTTATCCATTTTTTCACCCGTGGTTAGATCCCACAAACGGCAGCCATCTGGGCTGATTTCATCCGCTAAGACAATCTGAGACGGATCTTCGACAAGACGGCCAAATTCTAACTTAAAGTCCACCAATCTGAGGCCGCAATTGGCAAACATTTCGGTCAGGAAGCCATTTACTTTGAGAGCCATTTCACGCAAATGGGCCATGTCATTCGTCGTCGCTAAGTCCATCTCGCGAATGTAGTCATCGTTGATGAGAGGATCGCCCAGGGCATCGCTTTTGTAAGAAAATTCAATGATTGGTTGGGAAAAGGTCAGACCCTCCTCCATCCCAGTGCGCTTGCAAAAACTCCCCGCAGACACGTTGCGAACAATCACTTCCACCATCAAGATGGTCACTTTTTTAACCTCCACATTGGTTTCATCCAATTGACGGACAAAATGCGTCGGCACGCCAGCGCGCTCGAGATAGCCGTAAATCAATGTGCTAATGGCGTTATTTAATCGGCCTTTATGCTCAAAGCTGGCCTTTTTTTCCCCGTTGAATGCGGTGGCATCATTTTTAAATTCCATGCGAAGGGTCATCGGATTTTCCGTTGTCCATAGACGCTTGGCTTTTCCCTCATAAAGTGGTGACATATAGAAAATCCTTAGAGTGACGGGTGCGCAAGGTCAAGGGCCGCTCTTGAGATTGCAGAAATCACGGTCTGTTTTGAATTTTTCCATTTTGCCACCCAAGCACCTAAGATCTCACTGATTGGAGCAATCCCTGCACAACCTGTGAAGCGAGTGGATGAAGTTTACCGCGCCACATTGCGGCGATGGTAAGTTCTGGAAATGAAGGTAAATCCACCACTTTGACTCCTTTGGGAAATTTCAATCCCGGCACACGCAGGCTCATTCCGATACCGAAGCCCTTGGCCACATAAGCATGAACGAGCTCAATATTTCCCACCTCGATCCTAGATGGCCAATGGAGATTCATCTTTGCGAGGCCTTGGCAAAATAGTCGAGATACCGTTGTGTTGGCTTTTGGCCGAATGAGCGGCTGGGTTCTCACAAGATTTTCGAGGCCAAATTTTGGCATCGCCATTCCTGGAGGAAGCAGGATGACAAATGGCAAAGTGATGAGCTTCTCGACGTGTATCCCGGCAGGAGCGCTGCCCTCATACTCGCAGATTGCAAGATTGACTTGCTCATTTTCTAACAGCCCGAAGGCTTCCTGCGTCGGGGCATCGAGCAAGGTGAGTTCCAACTCCGGAAGCGACTTGCGGATCGTCGCGATCACGCTTGGAAGGTGATCCCGAATCAATAATGCGGGCGCGACCAATTTTAGATGGCGAGCTGACTTTCCGGCCATCTTCTCAGTGACGTCCGGCAGGCGGCTGAAAAAGGGTGCGATGAAATCGTAAAGCTCTTGCCCGGCCGGAGTCGTTTTGAATGGGCGGCGTTGGAATAAACGGATGCCTAGACTCGATTCAAGTTGTGAAATTTGCCCGCTGACCGCTGGCTGCTGGATTCCATATGGCATCGACCGCGTGGCTGCGGTGATTCCACCAGATTTCACGACGTGATAAAAAAGCTCAATGTGATGCAAATTGGCGGGTAGTTGTGGCATGGAAAAAATCATCGATAAAATCAATGTTTAATCAATTTTTTTCAACTCACGCAGATGATCTTAATCATGGTTTGCTTCCGGCATGTTGTTTTTCATCCTAGCATTTATTGCTGCGTCGATGGTGGTGATTGAGCGGATCTGGCCGGGCCAAGAGCTCCCAAATGTGCGCGGCTGGTGGCTGCGGATTGGTCTCGTCAATGCTGTGCAGCTCGCGCTGGTGATTTTAGCAGGGATGACATGGGATCGTTGGTTCGCGTCATGGTCGCTCCTGCATTTAAGCACATGGATGGGAGATTTTTGGGCGGCGGCGATCGCTTATCTGGTATCGACGTTTGTCTATTATTGGTGGCATCGGGTTCGGCATGAATCGAAGTTGTTTTGGCGGTTATCCCATCAGTTGCATCACTCGCCGCGGCGGATCGAAGTTCTTGCGAGTTTTTACAAACACCCTGTCGAGATTTTTTTCAACTCGGTGATTAGCTCAATGCTCGTTTACACTCTGTTAGGCTGCTCGGTCCAAGCCGCAGCGATTTACACAGCGATCACTGCGGTGGCTGAGTATTTCTACCATTGGAATATTCACACGCCACGGTGGATCGGCTGGCTAGTCCAGCGGCCGGAATCCCACCGCGTGCATCATCAATACCATCATCATACCCAGAACTTCGCCGATCTGCCAATTTGGGATTGGCTGTTTGGAACTTTAAATAACCCAAAGCAATCACCCAAGCAGTGTGGCTTCGACGCGAGTAAAGAAGAGCGAATTCCTGAAATGCTCATTTTCAGCGATGTCCATCGTCAGCCAGATGTCCAGAAAGCTGTTAGCCCGTCTGTTGGACCACTTCCCACCTGCTTGGGGTGTAAAAAAAGGTGGGCCTGCGCTGCTGGCAAAACCAAGCAACCAACCTCATGAACTATCAAAATCTGTTAGCCGTCTTCTTATTGTGTGTGGGATCGCTGCAAATGCTTGGCCACACCGTGGGATCGCGCGTTCTGCGCGGGGTCGGTCTTGCCAGTGGTATTGCTCCGTTTACCAAAGTCTTCTCAGAAGTAGATGGCTACGAAGCATTTGCGGCGAGTTTCGAGCTAAGTGGTTTGCAGGAAGACGGAAGCCGATGGTCGCGGCAGTTAGATCCGCAGTGGTATTCAGATTTAAACGGTCCCTACAACAGGCGCAATGTCTATGGTGCAACATTGGCATTCGCGCCAAGACTGCCACCTCTATTGAGAGACGAGCTACTCCATGATGTTTTGGCCCCAAATTCCAAACTCCGGCGCGAGCTATCGATCCCTGCAACATTGAAGAATCTGACGCTGCAAATCACTCCACGCAGCGGCGAACAAGATGGCCCTTGGGCCTATCCATATCATTCACGATGAAGAACATCTCCGCTTGGCAATTCACCATTTTTCGAATCATTTTCGGAAGTTACCTCGTCATCCATTTTGCGATGCTTGTGCCTTACGCAAGTGAGCTATTCAGCCGAGATGGAATCATCAGCAATCCTCACTTAAACCCGACCGCAGGACTATTTCCCAACCCGCTTGCTCTGGATTTACCAGGCGAGTTTTCTACTGGATTCATCGTAATTCTAGCCGCATGCTCCGTCCTATTCACCGTGGGCTGGATGAGGCCCGTGATGGCAGTTTTGCTGTGGTTTGGGTGGACGGCACTTTTTCATCGCAACAACCTTATTGGCAACCCATCCATCCCCTACATTGGGCTGCTATTGTTACTCTGCTCGCTGGTGCCGAGAGGCGAGCCTGGATCTTTTAGGCAAAAACAAAATGGGAGCTGGGCCATGCCCGTGTGGGTTTTTAGAACTGCATGGATTCTGCTAGCAGCCGGCTACACCTTCAGCGGCATCACGAAGTGCTTCTCTGCCAGTTGGATCGATGGGACTGCATTAAAATACCTCCTATCCAACCCACTTGCTCGTCCCGGATTTATGCTGGAAATGATGCGAAATGTGCCATCTCAGATACTCGAATCGCTGACCTACGCCACATTGCTGTTAGAAGTTTCGTTCGCCCCGCTCGCACTTTGGCGCAGATCTCGTCCTTGGGTGTGGCTCGGGATGATTTTCATGCATCTCGGCATCGTCATGCTGATTGATTTCGCAGATCTCAGTCTAGGCATGTTGATCGTTCATGCATTCACTTTTGATCCTGAGTGGATCAGGCCAAAGGCAGGGAAAAATTCAGAACTGTTCGTTTTCTTTGATGGTGAGTGCCTGATGTGCAACCGGTTTGTGCGTTTTATCGTGAAAGAAGATGCCGCCAAGTGCATCAGATTCGCAACTCTCCAAGGCAGCTCGGGCGCAGCACTTCGCAATCGATTGGGAAAGCAGGAAATTTGGAGTTTATTGGTGGAAATTGACGGAAAAACGATCGAGAAATCAGCTGCTGTTTTACGGGTTTTCTCAGCATTTGGCGGCCATTGGCGATTGCTTGCTGCCTTCGCCTACTGCGTTCCGCGTGTTGTGAGAGACTGGATTTACGATTGGGTGGCATTGCGCAGGCATCGTTGGTTTGCCCGTAATAACACCTGTGAGATCCCTTCCACAGAATTGATGGCAAGGCTTCCTCAATCATCTCCTTCGGCTGAAAAATTAAATCATCTTTAGGTCTCGCTTATTTCGATTCATATGCGATATCTGAGATTAGCTATGAAAATTACACCCATTTTCAAAAACCTTGCGCTCACTATCAGCTTGTTGGCTTTTTTCGCTTCATGTAGCGCCACTCAAAACACCCGCATATTAAAAGTGGCAGGTGGAGAGAATCCAAATTACCCGCAATCTCCAAGCAACAAGGCGAGCTCTGAATTGCTACAAACAGTCAATCAATTTCGAGCAGATAATGGAATTGCGCCCCTGCAGCGTCACGCAGGGTTGGAACGTCTCGCTTGGCAACACTCCGAGTATCTCAGGCAAAACCGCGGAAAATTCAGTCTTTACGGGAAAAATGTAAGCCACTTCGGCTCTGAGAGCAGGCACCTTTTCGCCCGTGAAAGGTATCGCATGGAGAACATCAGCGAAAATGTTGCATGGAGCCCCGGCGCAGCTTCAAATTCCGCACTGCGTGTTTTGCAGCTTTGGAAAAATTCTAAGGATCATCTTTACAACCTTAAATCCAATTGGACACATACTGGAATCGCAGTGGTAATTGACAGCGATGGCAGCGCGTTTGCAACGATGTTAGTGGCTACCGTCTCTCAATCACAGATGCTCATGCGTGAACGCCTCTCAGGATTTTAAAAAAAGTGAGATGCCAGATCTAACATTTGAAGCGGCTCATCATTTCAAAGGAATCACTCGAATCGCCGGCATTGATGAGGCAGGCCGTGGTCCACTTGCTGGCCCCGTGCTGGCGGCAGCAGTCATTCTCCCGCCGATTTTCACTTGTGATTGGTTAGATGATTCCAAACGTCTCAATGCACGGCAGCGAGATGCGGCGTATCAATTGCTTTGTGAAAATCCGCTGGTTGAATACGCCATCGGTTGGGCAGACGTGGCCGAGATTGAGCAATTCAATATCCTCCGCGCCAGCCATTTAGCCATGGAGCGCGCTGCGGCTGGACTTAAATCGCCACCTGACCTTTGCCTAATCGATGGCTTGCCTGTTAGGAATTTCCCCTATCCGCAAGAGGCCATCGTGAAGGGCGATGGCAAGTCACTCAGCATCGCCGCGGCAAGTGTCTTGGCCAAGGTCACGCGCGATCGGCACATGAAGCGGTTAGATGAAAAATATCCCGAATATGGCTTTGCCCAACATCAGGGATATGGCACAAAACGCCATCTTGAAGCACTACGGATTCATGGCCCTTGTGCGGAGCATCGTCGGACGTTTCAGCCCGTCGCTCAATTGCGCCTGCCGTTTGATTGATCGCCACGGCGAGCCTCGTGGCAGGATGTGGTTAGGCGAATATGGCGAACGTGTGGCGGCCGCTCATTTAAGAAAAAATGGGTGCTCAATTTTACAAAAAAATTTCCGTGGCCGCCGCAAAGGTGAGGTGGACATCATCGCCCAGCAGGGAAAATTGTTGTTATTCATCGAAGTCAAAACGCGGCATGAAGACACCCCGATTCGGCCCTATGATGCAGTGACCAAGGACAAACAAGCATTGATCGAGCGCGGAGCGGATGCGTGGCTCAAGGCCATCGGGACGCGCAAGCTGCCGTGGCGTTTTGACGTGATTGAAATTTACGTGAGCCATGGTGAGAAGCCGCGGGTCAATCACATCCGCAATGGTTTTTGAAAGATTTTATCGAGCAAGTCGAGAGGTTGAGGTTGCATCCGAGGATAGGACTTGGCATTGCAAGACCTGCACACCATCTACAGCCAATTGCAACCAATGCACTCACCAACACTTCTTGTTTTAGCCGCAGGCATGGGCAGCCGTTACGGCGGGCTCAAGCAAATGGATCCGATGGGCCCCGCCGGTGAAACGGTGCTGGATTATTCGGTTTACGATGCGATTCGCGCCGGATTTGAGCGCGTGGTATTTATCATCCGCGAGGACTTCGCAGATGCATTCCGCCAAGGTGTCGGCGCACGTTTCGCACAGCGCATCGCGGTGGATTATGTTTTCCAAAGCCTCGACGATCTGCCTAACGGATTCAAAGTGCCCGAGGGCCGCAGCAAGCCGTGGGGAACATCGCACGCGGTGCGCGCAGCTCGCCATCAAGTGAGCGGCCCATTCGCAGTAATCAATGCAGATGATTTTTACGGCCAAGATGCCTACGTGCGTGCGGCGGCATTTCTTCGCCAATCTCAATCTAACAACCATGGCGAAATTTCACATTACGCGATGGTCGGTTACCCGCTGATCAACACTCTATCAGATCATGGCGATGTGAATCGTGGCATCTGCAGCATGGATGGCGATGGGCTTCTCACTGCGGTGGAAGAATACGTCCGCATCGAGCGCGAGAGCGATGGCATCGTGCGCGGCCAAGCACTCGACGGACAACGGCGCGCGGTGCATGAAAGCGCGCCGGTCTCGATGAATTTTTGGGCCTTCCAAGCCGATTTTTTCACCCACCTTGAAGGTGAGTTTTGCCAATTTCTGGAAGCGTCCGGAAATGCAGAAAAGTCTGAGTGCTACATTCCGACGGTGGTGGATTCATTGATTCGTCAAAACGTGGCAGATTGCCGAGTTCTATCGACCGATAGCCGGTGGTTCGGTGTCACTTATCCGGAAGATAAACCGCACGTTGTCGCCTCGATCGAAAAGTTGACTACCGAGGGAGTTTATCCAAGCCCGCTCGTCTAACATCTAAGTTCTAACAGTGGATTATTCTTTTCTCATCGAAAAACGCCGTGAGCGCTTCGCCGAATTGGACGAGGCGTTGGCTGACCCTGCGCTGTTTAATGATCCCAAGCGCGCCGCGGATTTGTTGCGAGAACATGGCCGACTCAAGCACACACTCGGGCTATGGGAATCCCATCAGAATCACCTGCAACAGATTTCGGAAAATGAAGAACTGAGCCGTTCAGAGGATCAAGAATTGGCTCAAATGGCATCTGATGAATTGAGCCAACTCAGGGCGAACGTTGAGCAACTTTCCACGGATCTTCAATACGCATTGCTGCCGGCAGATCCAAGCGAAGATCGCGATGCATTGATCGAAATACGTGCCGGTGCGGGCGGCGATGAAGCATCGCTTTTTGCCAGTGAATTGATCCGGATGTATCAACGTTACGCCGAACTAAGAGGCTGGGAATGTGAACACCTCGAGAGCAGTCCCTCGGATGTCGGCGGCTTTAAGGAAGTAATTTTGAAAATCACCGGAGGGGAAGTTTTCAGGTTTCTCAAATATGAATCTGGAGTGCACCGCGTGCAACGAGTGCCTGCCACCGAGACGCAAGGGCGCGTGCACACCTCCACCGTGACGGTTGCCGTTCTTCCTGAAGCGGAGGAAGTGGATGTGGAAATCAAAACTGAAGACTTGCGCATCGAAGTCTGCCGCGCTGGCGGTGCCGGTGGCCAGCACGTGAATCGCACGGAATCCGCCGTGCAAATTTTCCACCTCCCCACCGGCATTTACGTGCGGTGCGAAGATGGACGCTCACAAATTAAAAACAAAGAACTCGCGTTGCAAATTTTGCGCTCGAAACTCTACGAACAAAAGCTGCGCGATCAACAAGAAGCCTACTCCGCTCATCGGCGGTCTTTGATCGGTTCCGGCGATCGATCAGAAAAAATCCGCACTTACAATTTCCCACAATCGCGGGTGACGGATCATCGCATCGGCTACACATCTCATGACCTCGCCGCCATCATGACGGGCGATTTATTTGAATTCACCTCCGCATTGCAACAGACGGAAATGGCCGAGCGCCTCGCGGAAGCGGGGCTATGAAATTTTCTCCAGAATAAATCCCACGCTCAGAAATTGATTAAAGACCTATTGCGCATCACCATAATAAAAATTCTAGGCAATCAATGTAATTGTGGTATTATGTGGTCATGAAAAAATCCATCTTTCTCTTGGCATCGCTCGTTACCATGCCATTGCATGCCGCGGATTTCTATGTGGCCAACAGCGGCAGCGATAGCAATCCGGGCACGCAGGCACAACCGTTCGCCACCGTTGCTAAAGGCATTAACTCTAGCGATTCTGGCGACTCCATTTTTCTGGCACGAGGGTCCGTCTTCCGCGAGGGCGGGCTGAATCTATCAAGCAGCAAAATACTGCGTGCTTATGGCAATGCCAGTTCAGCAGATCCCGTCGTCTCTGGCAGCAACACCGCAAGTGGTTGGTCAACTTACGGCCCAAATCCTGCCATCTATGTGGCATCATTTACCCCAGGGCAAGTGCGCCAACTTTTCGTCAATGGTCAACGCATGACCCTCGCTCGCACACCTAACACAGGTTGGCTACGCACGGATGATGGAACATCAGACAACCAAATTACCGATGCCGCATTGGCCAGCATTCCGGGAGCTGCTGCCGGGCGCTGGAATGGGGCTCAAGTCCGCTGGCGCAAGTGGACGTGGATCTATGAAACACGCCCGATTTCTAACGACAATGGCAGCAACACGCTCTCGCTGGGAGGTAGCACCAGCCTAGGATTGACCGGAATTGATTCTGGATATTTCATCGATAACTCACTCGCAGCTCTGGATGCCCCAGGCGAGTGGTTTTACGATGGTAGCGCGCAACTTCTTTACCTCTACCCGCCCACACCGGGAAATCCTAACAGCTCACTCGTCGAGGCGGGCTGGCGTGACAGCGCAATGGAACTGAATGGCGCCATAGTCGAAAATGTGACGTTCCAGCATTTTCATAATACACTGAGCATCAATCAACCAAGCACGCTTAGAAACAGCACCGTGCGCGATGCCAGCGGCAATGGCATCAACGGCACTTGGAGTGCAGGTGGCACGCTCATCACAGGCTGCACGTTGAGGGACATCCTCGATGTCGGCATTGAATGGGTGGAAAATCCGGGTGGCCCAGCAGGCACGATTTTTGAGAGAAATGAACTCACGCGCATCGGTAGCCGCCCCGGCCTGATGGGCAATGGACCTTGGCGTGGCTCCGGCATCATACTTGCCTTCACTCCTGCAGTGACAATTCGCCTCAACCGCCTAACAGATATTGGCTACGCCGGTGTCTTACCAAATGCTCCTGGCTCGATTATTGAGCGCAACGTCTTCAACCGCTGCATGGCCACACTCAACGACGGCGCAGCAATTTATACCAACGCGAATCGCACATTCGTTCGTGAAAACATCATTCTCAATACGATTGGCGATCTAGAATCATCGCAGGAATGGTTCCCACTCGGCCACGGAATTTGGCCGGAATTTCTGTCGAAATTTAGAGAAAGTGACATTTCTAACAACACCGTCTATGGCTCGGGCGGAAATGGAATTTGGCTTCCTAACAACTACGAATGCACGATCCGTAACAACACGCTCGTTTCCAACCGCTCATCGGCTCTGAGCCTTGGCGGGGGTGAGGACGCTCACGCCACACCTGCTGATTTCCAGCAAAATCACACCATACAGAATAATACTTTAGCCATCGGAGCCAAGCCGTGGGTTCCATTCCCCGGTCAAATTCTGCGTAGCCCATGGTGGTTCTCAGCCACCGATTATTTGCTGATGTATCAAATTTATGGCGACCGAGATCTTGATTTCGGCACCATGACGGGCACTCAGATGCTCAATCAAGATGGCTTGCAACGCATCAAACAAGAAGGGACTGGGGGCGTGGAGCAGACTGTTAGCCAATGGCAAAGCACTGAAAGTGCTTGGGCAGATACAGCGCCGAATTTGAAAGTTGGCAATGGTTTCCTTTTCATCAACGACACAGAATCGAGTGTGAATTGGGCACTACCCACTGGCATCGTCTGGCAGTCACTTGCTGGAGCCACGGTTGGATCCACGGTTGCGATTGCTCCATTTCGTTCGCAGCTTCTAATCGCCACTTCAGGAAACACTTCCGCGCTCGACGGTTACTATTTGGCCAGCGAGCTCAATCAGCTCAATGCCCTGCAAATTTTCCGTCAAGCCAATGGACTTGCGGCAAATGGCTCTCAAGATACGGCAACTCCAGCAGGCGATGGCGTTGCTAATTTGCTGAAATTTGCATTCAACATGCTGCCATCCGGTGGCAGCTTGAATACGCCCAACAACTCAACTTTACAACCTGCGGGAAATGCCGGTCTTCCTAACATCAGCCTGACCACAGGGGGAAATTTACAAGTGCAGTTTGTCCGGAGAATTCCCACCGCGAGTCCAGCGCCGGGCATTATTTACACCGTGCAGTTTAGTAATTCATTGGAAGAAAATTCTTGGGTAGATCATCCAGGCACAGGCGCTGTGATTTCGGCGATCGATTCAACCTTTGAACGAGTCACCATCACGGATAGTGCATCGCCCGCAGATCGCAGGTTTGGCAGACTGAAAATCACAGCACCCTAATGCCAAAAGAAATCTGTTAGTAGCCGTAGCCATAGTCGTAGCTATCGTCATAATACTCGTAACGCTCGTAGGAATCGTAATCATTTCGAGGTTGCTGATAATGCCTTCTACGATCTTTTTTGCGATCATTTTTACGATCCTTGGCTACCGCATAACCGACGAGACCAGCGGCCGCGACACCCGCAACAGCCACGGCGGGGTCCACCGTCTGGCGTGGGCGCCCAGCTGAATCGTAGGTATTTACACAGCTGACGGTGTTCAGTGAGAACGCTCCGATTAGGCTAACCGCCATTACCTTAAATGATTTTTTAGAAGCCATGATTTTCATGATGCATCTATGACATTTCCAGTGGCGGAATTATTCAGTGATTTTTCAAAAAATGCATGAAAGAATCTAGCCACAAGACCGCGCTAGAAATCTTCCCATGGCCGAGACCGAATTTCACCAGACTCAACTTGCAAGCATCGGCGCGAAGTTCCAAATCGCAGGGACGTTTGAGCGGGCCGATGTGATTCCCAGCGGCCACATCAATACGACGTTTGCTGCGACTTACGGCGATGCGCATGGGCAGAGCCGCCGGTATTTAATGCAATCGATCAACCGCCACGTTTTCTCTGATCCCATCGCCGTGATGCGGAATATTGAGTTTGTCACCCAACATCTTAAAACCACATTCCCCGATCAAATCAACCTCAGTCTGGTTCCGAGCATTGATGGCGCTTTTTGGGCCAGCGGAGATGATCAATCGGTCTGGCGTTGTTATGACTTTATCGAAAATTGTGTGGCGCACGATGCGGTGACCCATGCAGATCAAGCCTATCAGGCGGCCATCGGATTCGGAAATTTCCAAACGCAACTAAGCAGTCTCGATCCTAACATTTTGTTAGAAACAATTCCCGATTTTCATCACACGCCGAAACGCTTGCAACGATTGATTGCGGCAGCAAAAGCAGATCACGCTGGGCGTCGCGGTTCGGTGCTTGATGAAATCAATGCGATCACCAGCCGCGAAAAGCTGGCCCACGTTCTCATCGATGGCATGCAAAATGGCCACTTGCCGCTGCGCATCACCCACAATGATACGAAGATTAATAATGTGATGATGAGTGCCGCTACCGGCCATGCAGTTTGCGTGATCGATCTGGATACCGTCATGCCCGGCCTCGCTCTTTTTGATTTTGGCGATCTCGTGCGCTCTGCCGCGAACCAAGCCGCCGAAGATGAAAGATACCTCAGCCGCATCGAATTCTCAAAGCCATTTTACCAAGCCATCCACGCCGGATTTATGGAAAGTGCGGGCAGCGTGCTCACAGAACATGAAGTAAAGCTGTTACCGATCTCTGCGATGGTCATCACCTTGGAAGTCGCCATGCGTTTTCTAACAGATTTTTTAGAGGGCGATGTTTACTTTAAAACTCACCGCGAGGGCCAAAATTTAGATCGCTGCCGCGCTCAGCTTAAACTGTTAGAATCGATGGAGCAGGCATTGAGTTGTTAGAAATTTTTCACCAACGTCATCACACACTCGACGTGGCGAGTATGCGGGAAAAGATCGAATGGTTGGACTTCGATGAGTTGATAGCCAGCCGTGACGAGTGCTTTGACATCTCGCACCTGAGTTGCCGGATCACATGAAACATAAACAATCCGCGCAGGCGAAAAAACCACGAGTTGTTGGATAAAATCTGGAGTGCAACCTTTGCGCGGTGGATCGATCACGACGGCGGTTTGCTGCGCGGGCATTTCCACTTGTGAGAAAATTTCCTCAGCAGACGCGGTGATAAAACGTGCGTGATTGATGCCATTGGCCGCTGCATTTTTTTGCGCCCAAGCACAGGACGTTTCAGACACCTCTACGCCCACCACCTGCTCAAACAAATGAGCCAGCGTCAGCGAGAACAAACCCGAGCCGCAATAGGCATCGACTAAAAATTTCAGCCCATCTGCACTCGCTTGGCTCGCAACGTATTGAGTGAATTTGGGCAATATAAATGGATTGTTTTGAAAAAAATCTCCGGCGAGGAATTGAAACTCAAGGCCGCCCACGCGCTCGATGGCGACAGCGCGGGGATCGCTCTCAACGCGGCCTTCCGTGGCACGCAGCAGCAACGTCGCTCCTCGTTCATATTGGCTGTTAGAAGCATGCAAATCGGCTCGGATGCGTGGCAATGCAGCATTGATTTCATGCATCGCAATTTTGCACTCCGGCACATCGATCAATTGCGAGCGCCGACCCACGGCAAGAAAGCCGATGGCATCGATCACGCCATCTCGCGGCCGCTCAAAGTGCGGCGTGATTTTTGAGCGGTAATTCCACAAATGGTCAGAGGATGCGCAGAGATTCACCTCGCATGTAAGCTGAGCCATGTGCTCTAACAACTCGCGAACTTGCCTTGTTTTCCATGCCAGTTGTCGATCGTAGGCAAGATGCTGATATTGGCAGCCGCCGCACTCGCCAAACAACGGGCAATGCGGCGACACGCGATCGGCAGATGCTTCTAACACCTCAACCAAATCCGCTTGGGAAAAATTTTTATCATTGCGAAAAATCCGTGCGCGGATGCGTTCACCGGGCAATGCAAATGGCACAAAGACGACCCAGCCGTCCACGCGCCCAATCCCCGCGCCCAAATTAGTCAATGAGTCGATCGTTAACTCAATGACTTCGTGATACGCGAATGGATGCGGGTGGAATTTTTTCGGCGGACGTTGGTGCACGCCAGCAAGCTGTCAACGGATTCCGATGGGAGCAATCACAAGTTGATCCAAAAGTTTGAGAGCATCCGCTCTTGCGAGTGCGCGTGCGGCCTGCTTGGATGCGCGGCTCAACCCACTCCTGAATATGGCCAACAAAGAGCGAACTGATACTGCCCGCATGGAAAAAATTGTTTCCTTATGCAAACGCCGAGGATTTATTTTTCAAGCGGGGGAAATTTATGGAGGCCTTAATGGCTGCTGGGATTACGGTCCGTTAGGTGCCGAACTCAAACGCAATCTCAAAGATTATTGGTGGCGCAAAACAGTGCAGGAACGCGACGATGTGCTCGGCATGGATGGCGCGATTTTGACGATGGAGCAGGTGCTTATTTCCTCAGGCCACGTCGGTGGATTTAGTGATCCGATGTGTGATTGCCTACTCTCCAAGGTGCGCATGCGGGCAGATCAGGTGCCAAGTCTAACAGGCGCCGTCTATCATTTTTCTGGGGCGACTTTGCCTGATTCTTCATGGAAATCGGAAAAAGCCTATTCCGTCATGAAATTGGAAGGCATGGATGAGGCCAAGCTTCGCAAAACGGCGCGTGAGTATTATTCTCAATTTTTCAACGATGCGATTGTGGATAAAAAAGCATCCCTCAAAGCAATCGAACTCACTGGAGAACGCACAGAATCGCTGGAGAACACGACTTCCTACAATCCGGAAAATGGCTCTCTGCTGACGGAGCCACGGCAATTCAACCTGATGCTGCAAACCAACTTTGGCGCGACGGGTGAGCAAATCGCTTACCTCCGCCCGGAGACGGCACAATCGATTTTTTGCCAATACAAAAATGTGTTAGATTCTAACAGAATTAAACTTCCTTTTGGCATCGCCCAGTGCGGCAAGTCGTTCCGTAATGAGATCAATCCGCGTAATTTCACCTTTCGCTCGCGGGAGTTTGAGCAAATGGAAATCGAGTATTTCTGCCATCCTGATGATGGCATGCGTCTCACCGATGAGTGGCTGGCTGAGCGATTGGCGTTTTATGAGGCGATTGGCATTCCCCGCCATAAATTACACATTCTCGATGTGCCAGATGGCGAGCGTGCTTTTTACTCCAAAAAAACATACGATATTGAGTATGAGTTCCCATTCGGTGTGCAAGAATTGGAAGGTGTGGCATATCGCACAGACTACGATTTAGGCGTGCATGCGAAAGGATCTAACAAACCGTTAGAATACTTTGATGAGGAAACCAAGCAACGCTTCATCCCGCATGTGGTGGAGCCGTCCGCTGGATGTGACCGCACGATTTTGGCTTTGATTTGCGAAGCTTACGATGAGGAAGTGATCACGGACGAAAATGGCAAAGAAGACGTGCGCACTGTGCTGCGTTTCAAGCCATCGATGGCACCGGTAAAGGTGGGCATTTTCCCGATGCTGAAAAAAAATGAGCAGCAAGTGGCGATCGCCAAGCAGATTCAAAAAACCCTTCAGCCATGGATGATGTGTTTTTACGACGATGGCGGAGCACTTGGCCGCCGCTATCGCCGCCAAGATGAAGTGGGCACTCCATTTTGCATCACGGTGGACTTTGAATCACTCGGCGAAAATGACAGCCCGCTGAAGGATACGGTGACGATCCGGCACCGCGATTCGATGCAGCAGGAGCGCATCGCCATCAGTGAGCTGCTCGCTTGGTTGCTACCGCGCGTCAGATGATTTTTTTATGAAAATGGGATAAAAATCGCTGCCACCATCGGTTCCCACTTGCCGCATGGTGTGCTTTGATGTTGCCTCGCGGCCTATGAAAATTCTCGTCGCTTATTCTGGAGGTCTGGATACTTCGGTTTTATTGCTTTGGTTGAAAGAAAAGTATCAGGCCGAGATCATCGCGTTTTGCGCAGATGTCGGACAAGGTGACGAATTGGATGGTCTTGAAGAAAAAGCACTCTCGACAGGTGCCTCGAAGTGCTACATCGGGGATTTGAAAGAAGACTTCGCGGCGAATTTCATTTTCCCGATGGTTCAGGCAGGTGCCATTTATGAAGGGCGCTATCTGTTAGGAACTTCGATTGCGCGCCCGTGCATCAGCAAGGCGATGGTCGAAGTCGCACTCGCCGAGGGCGCAGATGCGATCGCCCACGGAGCCACCGGCAAGGGCAACGATCAAGTCCGATTCGAGCTTTCCGTCGCTTCACTCGCGCCACAAATCAAGTGCATCGCGCCATGGCGAGATGCGTCCTTCCGCAGCCAATTCCCTGGCCGCGCGGAAATGATTGCCTACGCCAATGAGCATGGAATCCCGATCAAGGCATCGATGAAAAAGCCATACTCGATGGATCGCAATCTCTTGCATATTTCCTTCGAGGCAGGCGCGATGGAAGATCCATGGTATGATGCGACTGGTCCCGATGATCGGGAGATGTATGTGCTCTCCGTCTCCCCTGAAGAGGCGCCAGATGTCCCTGAATACGTGCAAATTTTGTTTGAAAAGGGCAACGCTATCGGAATCCAACATGAAAAATTAAGCTCGATTCTATCAGATCTTGGCGACGTGACGCCCGCGGGCGAACGCGATGGCTACACATTGCTAAGTCCATATGGCGTGATGCGCGTGCTCAACCTGTTAGGTGGCCGCAATGGAATTGGCCGCGTGGATATTGTCGAGAATCGCTTCGTCGGCATGAAATCTCGCGGCATTTATGAAACCCCGGGCGGCACGATTCTGTTAGCCGCTCACCGCGATTTGGAAACGCTGGTGGTGGACCGCGAGGCGATGCACATTCGCGATAGTTTGATTCCAAAATACGCGCAGTTGGTTTATAACGGCTTTTGGTTTGCTCCGGAACGCGAAGCGATCCAAGCGCTCGTCACCGAGACGCAGAAGAAAGTCTCTGGAGAAGTGCGGCTTAAACTTTACAAAGGCAACGTCATGCAAGCAGGCCGACGCTCGCCTCACAGCATGTATTCGGAAGCGGTTGCCACCATGGAGGGTGGGCAAGAGCAGGCATACAATCAGGATGATGCGACTGGCTTTATCGCTCTTAACGCACTGCGCCTCAAAGCAAGTGCCCGCCAGTTGTAATTTTTGAAAACTGAAATCTGCTAGTCCCGTCAGGAATCGAACCTGAACCTACGGCTTCGGAGGCCATCGTCCTATCCATTGGACCACGGGACCATGCAGAATTGCACAGACGGGTTATCGGTAGGCAGCACAGACTGACTTGGCAAGGACAAGCGGCAAATTTTTCGCAGCGACCTGATGCTGATCGCTAAGAAAAACAGCGGAACTTTCTATTTGCGAGTCGTTGTAAATTTCCGATGTTGGAACTCATGACAAATTCAGAAACAAACCGAGACGCGGCACTATACACCATTTGCCTATTTGCCGCCTTTGCTGATGGCGGGAAATCCGACTCAGAACGCGAGCATCTCAAGAGCATCAGCGAGAGCATGCTACCGGAAGGATATCAACCGGCCACGCTCTACCGCCAAGTGCTTCTGAAACAAACGACGCTCGCTGATCAAGTGCCGTTGCTGGACTCACCTGAGTGGCGCCAATTGGCATATGAAATGGCCGTCCATGTCTGCGAGGCCGATGGTCAAACCAGCGAGAAAGAAAAATCTTTCCTCACCGAGCTGGCCAGCCATCTGCAAATTGAAGCAACCCAAGCCCAAGAAATGGTGCGCCAAGGAGATGCTCTTGCTGCATCTTCTCCAGAAAATTTACTTCCGCCAGCCATCATCCCAGCACCTCAAGAAACTGGCATTGATGCGCAAGCGGATAGCACCATCATGCGCTACTCGATCATCAACGGAGCTCTCGAACTATTGCCAGAAACGCTTTCCACGATGGCCATCATTCCGCTGCAAATGAAACTCGTCAACGCCGTCGGAAAATTTCACGGATATTCGTTAGATAAACGCCAAATCCTCGAGTTTCTCGGCGCAGCCGGCATCGGTGCTACCTCACAAGTGCTCGAAGGCTATGCGCGAAAATTCCTTGGCGGCTTTATGGGTAAAATGGGCAAACAAGTGCTTGGCAAATCCATCGGCGGCTTCGCTAAAAAAGGCGCAGACCAGCTCACAAGCTCGGCATTCTCCTTCGCCAGCACTTGGGCAATCGGCCAACTCGCCAAGCGCTACTACGCCAATGGCCGTAGTTGGTCAGGCATCGATGCCAAGGCAACCTATGAAAACTTCCAGCAACAAGCCGCCCCACTCTATCAGAAAGTTTTACCCCAGATTCAAGAGCAAGCATCCGGCCTGAACTACGCCAAAGTTCTCTCCATGGTGCGCGGGCAGCCGTAAGTTGCGATCTGGTATCGACATTCGCTCACAACCACTCCACATTCCGCGCATCTATGAGATTTCTCGCCACGATTATTCTGGGCTTCGCATCCTCCATTGTTCCGTTGGGTGCCAATCCAGAATTCGCCATGGTTCGGGTGAGAGATATTTTTTCAACTCTGCCATCTACCGTCCAGATGGAGAAGAAAATGAAAGAAGATATAGAAGCAATCATGAAAGATAAGCGCGCAGTCAAACTTCGCGAAGTGGTTACAGATTTTCAGCGGTTAGAAGCCAGCCTTAACGACGAGAAAAAACCGTTAGAAAAAGATGAAAAAGAAAAGACCGTTCGTCTATTTGAGGCGAAGAAACAAGAAACAGAAACGCTGCAAGAGGATTTCAAAAAGTTCAAGGCTCAACGCGAAATGGAAATCAACCAGAATATGGTGAAAGCCATGCGTCAAACACTCTCAGAAATC
The DNA here is from genome assembly GCA_004294095.1 of Verrucomicrobiota bacterium. GTDB lineage: Bacteria > Verrucomicrobiota > Verrucomicrobiia > Verrucomicrobiales > Akkermansiaceae > Luteolibacter. The sequence goes on along the minus strand of RDZR01000064.1, from coordinate 9,905 downwards.
GTCGAGCATTCCCAAAAAATCGCAGCCAAACACGGCTATAGGGTTTTGTTAGATCCCACGGGAAATACGAACAGCACTGTGCCATTTGTGATCTATCAGAAAAATTCTCCCGACATCACTGAGGAAGTCGTGGCGGCGATGAAAAGCACGACGAAGCAACCTTAATTCTAACAGACTAACTAAAAATGATGGATTTTCTCCAAAGTGCACTGCAACAACCATTCGTTTGGGGTCTTTTGCTAGGATTGCTAGTTGCAGGATTTATTTGGAAGTCGGGCTTTTCTGCTAGACGCACGATTGCCAAAAACCTCAAGCGTGTGGAAGAGGAGCTACGCACCATGCAAAGCCACCTCAACACCCAACTGAAAATCAACGCAAGCGGCAATGAATCACTAACTGCTGAGCTGCAATCGCTCAAATCACAAAATGAAAACTTGCGCGTCCAGATCGCATCTCTTCAGCAAAAACCAGGGCGGGCGGAACTCAAGCAGTTGCAAGTCGTCGAGCTCGCAGCTCGCGCCATGCGTGAGCAAGCACCTGGCTTCGCACCTGCGTGGGAAAAAGCATTGCGCCAGGCAGAAATGGAAATTGATGCCGCAGATTCTGGCCTCAAAAGATTGGTGAAACGTGTGATTCCCGGCCTTGGACAGACGAGCACGCCGGTGTTGATGGATCGTAGCACTGACGCATCTCCAGCTGATGGGTCTAATTGAGAAATGGATTGTGAGCCATTTCTCTGCCGATCGTCGTCGATGGTCCATGCCCCGGATAAACTTTCACATCTGCTGGCAAGCCTAACAGCTTTTCGGTAATTTCATCAATGAGTTGCATGGAGTTACCACCTGGCAAATCACTCCTGCCAACCGAGCCAGCAAACAAGGTATCGCCAGAAAATAGCACGCATTGCGATTTGTGATAGATTGTCAGACTATCGACCGAATGCCCGGGAACATGAAAAACTTCATAGCACTCCCCTGCCATATCGAGTGGCTCACCGGGCACTAAAAATGCATCAATCACGTATGGCGAAACGCGCAGTGGCATGCCCCAAGCGCGCGCCGCTTTCTCCAGCGTCAATTCCTGAGAATAGGCCTGATGAGCAAAAATTTTCACCCCAGCCTGCTGCAAAATCGAGGCATCCATCACGTGATCGTAATGCTGATGAGTCAAAATCAGCGCATCAATCTTGCGGTCGGCTTCCGCCAACCAATCGGCAACACCCTCTGCCGCATCGATCAACCATGAGCCAGCCGAGGATTCGATTAGATAACTGTTAGTTTCCACCATGCCGCCGGTGTAGCAGGAAATTTTCATGCACGGATCCTGATCCATCTTCAAAGATGAGTCGATTGGGAAAATGGCTGTTAGAAAAAAACGATCACCAGAAGATCACGTAAAGTAATAACGTGAGGGCCACCACGACGATGCCACCAATTTTCGCGCTGTTAGATGATTCGAGCGAGATGAGATCGGTTGTCGGCATTTCCACAGGTTTTGCCAACGGCTTAATCCAAGTGATCACACTCAGGATCAGCAATATCGCACCAAAGCAAATCGCCATCCGGTTTAAGAACGGAATTTCGTCATGGAACAAATACAGATAACCATAGAGCAGCACATTGATGACGATGCCTAACCAACCGACAAAGCGTGGTGCTCTTGGCACTAAAAATCCAAACAGGAAAATCATCAACACGCCGGGGCTGATGAAGCCTTGGAATTGTTGGATGAACGTGAAAATACCACCAAATTTAGGATCTCCCAAACCGGGCGCAATCACACAAGCAATCAAGACGAATAGCAGAGTGAAAAATTTCCCCATGTTCACCAACGCCTGCTGGCTTGCCTTTGGCTGAATTTTCTGATAAATATCGATCGTCGCAATCGTCGCTGCGGAGTTGAGCATCGATGCCAACGATGAAACCACCGCTCCAAAAATAGCTGCTAGAACAAACCAGGTGATGCCCGGCTGCATCAGTTTGCGCAAAAGCATCGGAAAGGCGGCATCATAGTCGTAAGCAATCAATTTAGTCCCAAGATTTATCTTCTTTTCCACCGCCGCGTTGAGTTGGCTGGCATTGATTTCTAACAATTGTGCGGGTGCTGCATCGGCTGGAATTTCTTCAGTTAGAGAAAGCACTTTTTGATTGTGGGCAAGCATCGTTCTCGCTTGCTCCGTTTGAGTTTCGGCAAATTGCGCAGTAAACGGATAGACCATTTGGGCATCGACTTTGGCCAACACCGCGGCGTTCTTTTTATCCGCCTCAGACTTCAAATCCTTGCTATACAAATTGAAGCATAAAATTCCCGGAATAACGACGACGAAGGGAATGATCAACTTCATGCCTGCGGCAAAAATAATTCCCTTCTGCCCTTCTGCTAGAGATTTTGAACCCAGCGTGCGCTGGACGATGTATTGATTCAGCCCCCAGTAGAAAAAGTTAGGAATCCACAAACCTAACAGCAATGCCGTCCATGGAATCGCCGGATCGCTCACCGGCCGGATCATGTGCAGTTTACCCCCTGCGAGATTCTCACCTTCCAGTGCCTTTGCTTCTCCATCACGGCCATCGTTGAGCAGCATGAACCGCTCAATTCCGCCAGCGTCTTTCAAATCATCTACCGTCGCTAATGAATTAGCCACTTTGGTTTCGATCAGTGCGTTCGGGTCCGCTTCGCGCAGCGCGCCGACAGCAAGAAAAAGCACGACCGCGCCACCCAAGATCAACGCCGCTCCCCAAATTAAATCGGTCCACGCGCAAGCTTTTAAACCACCCACGAATACATACAGCGCCGCCGAAAGACCGATGATCCAACAGCCTGTGGTCATATCGCCCAAATCCAGTCCCAGCATGGACTGGCCGGCAAAAAAGACAGAAACCACTTTCGCCCCGGAATAAATCACCGAGGCCGTTGGCACTCCGACCAAGATCACCAAAGTCGAAATGGCCATGACCGAGCGCGACAATGTGCCATACCGATACTCCAAAAACTCAGGAATCGTGTAAATCCCACACCGCAGCAACTTGGGCAAAAAGACAAACGCCACCACCACCAACGTGATCGCCGCCATCCATTCATACGAGGCGATCGCCATGCCCAACCAATCGGCGGCTTGCCCAGACATGCCGACGAATTGCTCCGTCGATATATTTGCCGCAATCAACGAAAATCCCACCAGCCACCATGACAATCCGCGCCCGGCCAAAAAATAGCCCGCTGCCCCGCCGGATTCTGCCGCTTCTTTGTTTTCTCGCTTGCCTTGCCAAATGCCGAAAGCGATCACGCCGATCACCGAAACAAAGAACAAAATCACATCCAATTGGCTCATGCTGCGGCTCTCTTCAGTCGCAATCGCCGCTAGCGTGGCAGGAAAATACGTCATCATCATAAATATCGAATCGTAGGTTGGGGTTTCTAAAATTGCCGTGCACATGCTGTTTTTCCCGGCCTCCAATCAATAACTACGAACAAAGAATCGATTCTTTGAACGTAGCAATTACGATGGCTGGGGTAGGTCGTTCCAAAATGCGCAGGAATTTCCACCAGCATTCACATGGCTTCTGTTTTTGCAATCTGGATTTTAGGTCAATTCATTGGACCGACTCGTGGATCCATAAAATTAAATTTAAATGATATTGATTCTCATTAACTTTGCACTGAGGCTCACGTCGCCCAATAAAGGAATAACGTATGCAATGGGAAAAGGCAGAGAATGTTTGGTGGGGAGATGCCGGAGCGTTGCGCTGTGGATTTTTTGGGGAAACGGTGCGAAGTGGCGGGCGGAGGTGGCAGGCAACTTCGTAATCGAGCGTGTGGGTTTGGCTGAATCTGTCGGGAAGTGGATTGCTTTGGGGCGAGCGGGAGCGGTTTATTTTAAAGCCAGGCATGTATGCGATGACGGGCGGAGCGGAAGCGAGCCAATGGTCGTGCGTGCGTTACCCAGGCAAGCACGGCTTGGCGGTGGTGGTCATTCCACGCTCGTGGCTGTTAGATCGGCTTGGGAAACAGCCCGGCTGGCTGCACGAGAATTTGCAGCACTGGCTCCGAGACGGCGGTGATATTGGTTTTTGTGGGCTGATGGGCGTGTGGGAGCGTGATTTGGGGATGGCCATAGAGCAAGCGGTGGCAGAGCCGGGCCCAGCGCGATTGCTTGCAGAGGCGCGTGTTCTGGAGTGGGCTGCCGTGCGGCTTTTTCGCAGCCATGCGGGAGATGCAGGCGGCGGATTTTGCACAGCGATCCGTAGCCAAGATCCGGTGAAACGCGCGCTGACATGGCTGCGAGAGCACAGCGATGAGCCGCTAGATTTGGCTAAAATCGCACAAAGTGTGGGAATCTCGCCGCACCATTTATCACGCCGCGTCAGTGTGGAAACGGGCCTGACGTTGCTGCGTCACTTGCGGCGCATCCGTATCGAGCGAGCATGTGAAGCGTTGTCCTCCGGGAAAATGAATGTCACAGAGGTGGCGTTGGAAGTTGGCTACCAAAGTTTAAGTCATTTCGCCAAAGCGTTCCGCGAGGAAACCGGAATTTTACCCAACAAATGGGCCACCAAAAAAATCGTCTGAGAGAGTTACTTATTGCGGCTTCGGGATGATGAGGAAATCTGCTAGATCAAGATCTTGTGCTTGGTGTGACCAACGCCGCATATCGCGCAAGTCTTCTTCATCTAACAGCTCAACATTGCCTGCTAGATTGGCGACGACTGCCCGCCCGCGCCAGCGGAAATCGACAAAGCCATGGTCAATGGCTGAGACCGCTTTTTTGTGAGAAGTCGTATTCCAAACGCGTCTAGTAAGCTGGGGTGGGCGCACCTCAAAATAACCAACCGCACCGGGTTTTGAGCGGGCCGAAGCAAACACCACCAACGATTCCGGCTGCTTCGCTTGATTCGTGCGGGAGAGGTAAAAATCTCCATAAACTTCCAGAATCCGTGGAGTCGGCGGCAATGGACTGCCGGAGCCAAAATGCCCGCCGACGAGTGTCGCATTGATGCCCATGTTGGGCTGAACGCTCACCATGTAATCGCGGTCAGGTTGATTCAAGACAGACTCCGTTCCATTAAATAACATCACGCCTTTGATCTTCGGCACGTTCGGGGCCAAGCGCCACGGATAGCGCGCATTGATCGGATCATGCAGCGGCTTGCCCTCAAAATTTTGGACACTCGGATCAGAACGGTAACCTGCTAACACTCTGCCGCAATTTTCCGCAGCATGGTTTAGGTAACCGGCTATCAAATTTCGCGAGGCATTCATTTCCACCAAGCAATGGCAGCGTTCCATCATTTTCCGCACCCCTGCCAAGCCGACCGCGCTCAAACCGGCGATGACCGCGATGGCCACCAACAATTCGAGTAGGGAAAATCCTGACTTGAGTGGATTTTTCATGGAGAACTGCGAGAAATTCTAAAAAACGCTGCGGGAGATGCACTTGCCCCACGCCAGACCGATGTCTGCGCGCTCGGCACAGTGAGGGACTGGAGAGAAGTCCACGAATTTTCTCTGAGATCGGGCGATGTCCAAACTTGATAGACAAAGCCGGGCTGTGCTGCCCAACGAATTTCAACTTCTTGGCTTGCTGGAAAACGTTGAAACGACTCGATCACCAACGGGGCCGGAGTAAAATCAATCGTCAAACGCGGCGCGACATCCCCTAACAAAGCCTGCTCCGGATGATCTTTGGTGAAAAATCCCGGAAAGCCTTGGCTCGATTGTTGGGCTGTCGAGTGGAATGATGTCACTGCCAGCCAGATGAATCCGGCGTTGAGTCCTTGTTTGACATAGTTGGCGATGAATGGATCGGATAAGCGAAGATCGAATTCTACCCAATCGTAAATGACCATCGCCTCGCCTGCTGCACGGGTTGGGATTTGGCCGACGGCCCACGGCACATCATCGATTTCTTGGGTGACGGATTTTGACAAATCGCGGCCGATCCCATTGCTATCAAATCCCATCGCATAAGCATTGCGGATTCCGAATGGACCACTCGGCGAGTAAGGAGAATTTTCCAAAAACGTCTGCGCCGTCCACGCATTGCGAAAGCCAACGCCATGGAGCAAAATCGGCCTGCCCGCATCGCTATCCGGCGGACCATTGGCCACCATCGTCAGACGGGCATCGTCAGTGGGGTCGTAAATGATATTGGCACCATCCGCGAAGCGAATTTTGAGACGAATCGACTCAGGTCGATACGCCGAAACGCCTTGGCCAGCTGGAATACCTGCCGCGGCCGTATCAAATTTAATCAACAATTGAGCCATGCGGTCATCCAAGTTGGTCGATGAAAATGGATCCGGCAGGGCACTAAAGGTCGAGGCAACGGTGCGAGTGCCTGGAGTGCCGTTAAATGGATACATCCAACGATCGATCGCCGGCTGATTGATCACAATTTGCGCGCTGGCTTGAAAAAGCAAACCCAGCGTCAATCCGAATGGAAACAATTTAAAAATGAACGGCATGACGACGACGAGTGAATGATAAACCAAGGCCAGCGAGACTTAACAACAAGCTCGATGGCTCAGGAATGATTTGCTGAAATTGATCTCCCTGATTGAGCCGCAAACTTGCTGCGGCAAAATGACCGCTAAACACAATTTCATAGTTCGCAATCGGCTCGGCGATAGCACTCAAGTCCCACTGCCAAGCGCGGTCAGAATAGGGGGTAGCTGCTAAAATCATCGAAAAATCCGCCATCAACGCTTGGCTGCCTCCGTTGTAATTGAGAACCGGCCCAGCATTGAAAAAATCACTAATAGATCCTTGGAAAACAATCGTTTCCAAATTGGCCAGCGGTGCGTCATCATAGACACGGAAGCCGCCAGACGCTTGAGTCGTATACATAAATCCCGCGCCAGACATGTAGCCACTGCCGCTGATTTTGTTGAGCAAGGCACTGGCAGTGGCTGCCGTTGGCGTGGCTGGTGCAGCCCACGGGGTTGCCGCAGTTCCAAATGAATTGTAGCTTGCCGACGGATAATTTGCTGAATTTAAAATCCACGTCGCATTTTCGCTGGCTCCGGGGAGATTCACGACAATCGCTGCCTGGAGTGGCAATGTGAGAGAGACGAGTAACAAGCCAATTTTCATCATAACAATTATTTTTTTAGATAGGGTGAGAGCGTGGTGAAAACGATTTCGCGGCTAGGTTGGTTTATTTCAAGTTCTTTAAAGCGCTTGGAAATTCCGACTCCATCGACGCTCGTGCGATAGGCAAACTCTTGCCCAGATTGCTGAATTGCTTCTACCCAAAAATTGCGAATATCTCCCCAAATTGTCTGGTTTTTCTCCCACCATTGAGTGGCGACGGATGCCAGTTCATTTTCGCTGCGCGTGTATTGGTTGAGTCCCGTTTCCGCGGAAAGCACCTGAACGTGGCCCGCGCGATCAACCACTTTGCGGTTATCCTGAGTGTGGACCCAGCCGGTGGCGGTGATGGTGTGCCGATTGATTGCGATTAAATAGTCATAATCATCGCGCTTTTCATACTCGCGGCGTGGCAATGGGCGGCGAGTCGGTTCGCCAGTCCAAGTCGATTCCCCGCCGTGATGCACCCATGCGCCAAGTGCCTCATAGCGCGGCGTATCGTCCACGCTTGTGACCAGTTGCGACCACCTATTTTTCGCCTCTTCCGGTTTCACTTCGCGCCGCCGCCAGACATCGTCGCCCTCGCTGCCGGCGTAATCGAGAAGCACCGTATCCTGCCATGTCCAAATTTGTGACCAATGCTTGATCACGTGCGATCTCCCACCTTCACTCACGACGAGTAAATGCTGCAATGCGATTCGCTCGGGCGTGTCTTCAGCAACGATGACGACTTCAAGTGCCTTTTCATGATACGGCTTGCTCTTGATTTCGTAATCCGGCGCGATCGCGAAATTTTCAGTAAAATCAAACGTCACATCGTAAGTTCCAGCCATCGACAGAATCGCTAACCGATCGCTTGCTGGCGGTGCGGCTATCATAGAAGTCATGGTGGCAAAATAAAATGAAAGTAAGGTCAAACGCATCACGCCGTGACAATGCCACGATTTCCCCTCCCCCGCTAACGGCTGCTTGTGAAAAATGAGTGCTCAATTGCGCTATTCTTTACGCTGGCGTAACCGCCGCTTTAGCCGTGCGAGCATCTGCGGATTGCCCTCCAATTCCTCAGTGAGCAACGTAAGCACCTGCAATGTCTGCGGTGAAATATGATGCTCCATGCCTTCAACATCCCGATAAATTAATTCCTCATCCAATCCAAAGTAGGCAAAAAGCCGCGTCAATACCTCATGGCGCTGAATGATTTTCTGCGCCGCCTTCCGCCCTGCGTCCGTCAACGTAATCCCACGATAGCGCTCGTAGTGGATAAATCCTTCCGCTGCTAAACGCTGCACCATCGCGGAAACGGATGCCTGAGAAACTTCCAGCTTGGTCGCAATTTCCACTGCCCGAGCGTAACCTTTGGCTTCGATCAGTTGATAAATTTGCTCAAGATAATCCTCACCCACCGATGAGAGAACGGTTGCATCAAGCGCCATGCAGTAAAGATTCATCATCAACGCCCTCAAAACAAACAAAAAAAGAAAATTCACCTTGGCTTTTTTTCTTAGCCTAGCCTAAGATTTGCCATCTGAACTTATTTTTTCAATGAATCATCACTTTTCATTCTACTTTAAATTATTAGTGGCCATCACGTGCATGCTCTTGATCGGCTGCGAGCAAAAGCAACCCGAGCCGCAGAGCGACAAAAAGCGCATCGTCACCACCTTCACCATCTTAGCTGACATGGTGCGCGAAGTCGCGGGAGATGCAGCAATCGTCGAATCCATTACCAAGCCCGGAGCAGAAATCCACGGCTACGAGCCAACCCCCAAAGACATCGTTAAAGCTCAAAACGCAGACCTTATCTTGTGGAATGGCTTAAACCTTGAACGCTGGTTTGAAAAGTTTTTCCAAAACCTCAAAGACGTTCCGTCCGCGACGCTCACCCAAGGCATCACTGCGATCAACATCAACGAAGGCCCCTATGACGGAAATCCAAATCCTCACGCATGGATGTCACCTGCCAATGCGGCCATCTACGTGGAAAACATCCGCGCGGCACTGACTCGCATCGATCCTACGAATGCCCAAATCTATCAGAAAAATGCAGCGGCCTACATTGAAAAAATCAAAGCACTGGATGAACCGATTCGCAAGCAGCTCGCCGCCATTCCCGATGCACAGCGATGGCTTGTGACGAGCGAGGGCGCCTTTGATTATTTGTGCGCTAATTATCAACTCAAGCCGCTTTATCTTTGGCCTATCAATGCCGATTCCCAAGGCACGCCACAGCAAATCCAGAAAGTGATCGATCTCGTCAACAAGCATCGCATCCCGGTTATTTTTTCCGAGAGCACCATTAGCGATAAGCCGGCGCGGCAAGTGGCCAATGAGACAGGCATCGAATACGGCGGCGTGCTGTATGTCGATTCCCTCACCCCAGCAGACGGTCCAGCACCCACCTATCTAAACTTGTTAGAAACCAACGCCGCCACTCTGCTACGTGGCTTCGGCATCCCCCCACAATGAGTGAGCTAATTCTCGAAGTAAAATCCCTAAGCGTCTCGTATCGCAACGGGCATGTGGCGCTGCGCGACGCCAATTTCAACCTACGTGGCGGCACAATCTGCGCGTTGGTAGGTGTCAATGGCAGCGGGAAATCGACGCTTTTTAAAAGTATCATGGGTTTTGTAAAACCCACCCAAGGAGCTGTTAGAATCAATCAACAAGCGGTCGAAAAAGTGCTCAAGCAAGGCCTCGTCGCTTACGTTCCACAATCAGAAGAAGTGGACTGGCAGTTTCCTGTAAACGTGTGGGATGTGGTGATGATGGGGCGTTATGGCTTAATGAACTTTTTGCGCATCGCAAGGCAAAAAGAC
>RDZR01000063.1 GCA_004294095.1 Verrucomicrobiota bacterium | reverse complement strand
GAAAACCACTGCCGTTCTACCTAAAAAACTGGAAAAATCTTGAGAAATCAACCCTACTTTGAAAGCGTAAATGGAAAATCGGGTTTTTGGAAGTGCCCTTAGCTCTGGAAATCTAACTTCACATTCCACATGAAATTCCACCGCCTGTCCATACCCGATGTCCTGCTGATCGAGGCAGACTGCATTGTGGACGAGAGAGGCTTCTTTTCCGAGACATTTCGCGAGGACAAATTTGCCGAGCAAGCAATTCACGTCCATTTCATTCAGGAAAATCGGTCCCTATCCGGCCAAGCGGGCACGCTGCGCGGGCTGCACTTTCAAGCGCCACCTCGTGCTCAGGACAAATTGGTTCGCGTCATCCAAGGAAGTATTCTCGATGTCGCCGTAGATATCCGGGAAGGTTCTCCCACTTTCGGGCGAAGCGTGAGCGTCGAAATTTCCAAGCAAAACGAGCTACAGATTTTTGTGCCAAAAGGTTTCGCGCACGGATTCGTGACTCTGGAACCGAACACCGAAGTGCTTTACAAAACCTCTAATTATTTCGCTCCGGATTGTGACCGCGGTATTTTTTGGAATGATCCAGATCTCGCGATTGATTGGAAATTGAACAGTGAACCCATCTTGTCCGCGAGGGATCGAATCATGCCACTATTCCTCGATCTGCCAAAAGGATTGTTCCCATACGATCGGCTCTGAGATGGTGGTCATGGTCGTTCTAGTAACAGGAAGCCTTTTCCCGATGGATGCCGATGAGGAATGCCACTGATTCCGGTTGGTAAAAAATCACGAAACTTCTGTTATGGAACTCGGTTATCTCTCAGGACAAAAGTTGGCGAAAAAATCTCTTAAAAACGCTTGACAAATTGTAATTGACAATCGCTTCTGCTCACGTCTTTTCTTGAAAAGAAACGTTTACTTCACCCAATCAATGAAACTTAGATGCATTTTAACTTCTGCCATGATGATTGGCAGCTGCTCCATGATCAGTGCCCAAACGATCACGGCATTAGATAATTTCAGCAGCGGCACCCTATCCGGCGGAACCAATTGGGTCGGCGGCTGGACCGGCGGCAGCGTTCAAAATAGCCCCCAGCTCAACTCGCTTGCCTTGTCCCATACAGGCAACAATCCACAGCAAATTTCCCGAACATTCACCCAACAACCGAATCTTTTAACTCCCTTTACCGTTTCATTCGATCTTGCCGTCTCAGTGGGAGCCGGCCAAGGAAATTATGGTTTTCGTTACTTCATGGAAAATCAAAATCAGTCTGTATTCTCCGTCGCATGGAAAAACGACAACAACGGTGGGGCTCTTACATTTTCACACGGGAACAACGAACTCATCACCGCACCAGGCTTGGCGTGGAACATCGCCACCAATCTCGCGGCCGTGCAGAATAACACTTACAACTTCCGCTTCGATATCACCCCACAACCAGGCCAAAATCCCGGCCAATACATCGGCTTGTATCAAGGAACTGTGACTCGCCTTAGTGACAATCTCTCATTCACGACCGGCTCACGTGCATGGAATATTAATGGCAACGGAATCGGTGCCGCTGACTTTAATCAAATCGTCCTCTTCAATTCATCCAGCAGAACCACGGTAAACTATGATAATTTCGTCATTGGGAACCCACTTTTGATACCGGAGCCCACACTTCCCGTTCTACTATCAGTGAGTTCTTTGGCTTTATTGAGGCGGCGCAGAGCATGATGCTGTGCGTTTCTCGCTAGCGAGGAATCCCTGGCTTACTGGAATTCCGGCATCAGCTGCTTGCCGCATAACAATCCAGCGAACTCTCTGTGATGCTTGGTTGATTCACTTCATTCGCTGATTTTTTTGCAGGTAGAAGATCTATGATCGCGTTTCCGCCAACCGCGGTTCACGATATTTTGCAGAAATCTATTCCAACAGTTGAGGAAAATGTGCGGTATTGCAGGAATCATCGGTCCTCATTCGGAAAGTGCTCTGGAATACAGTCTCGCAACGCTACGCATACGCGGTCCGGATGGCACGAGCATCACTCGGCTCGACGGGATCGATTTCGGCTCCACCCGTCTTGCGATCGTGGATTTGAAACAGGGCGAGCAACCATTTGAAGATTCTGAAGGGCGCTTCATCCTTCACGGCTCTGGGGAAATTTACAATGCCGACGAACTACGCGAAACGCTCTGCCGAGAAGGTTGCAGATTCCGCTCGTTGTGCGATATCGAGGTAATCGTCCACGCATGGGCCAAGTGGGGGCCCGTGTGCATTTCCAAATTGAATGGCATGTTCGCCATCGCGCTATGGGACAAGCAGGAGCACGAGCTGCATTTATTTCGTGACCCTTGCGGACAAAAGCCGCTTTACTATCACCACACGGCCGATCGCTTTGCCTTCGCCAGCGAAATCCGTGCGCTCCGCGCGCTGGGTATTTTCCGGCAATTAGATCCAGCCGCCATCGCTGCCTATCTGACGCTGCGATACGTTCCCGGCCCGCGCACCACGTGCCACCAAATCACTGAACTGGGTGCTGGCCAATACCTCAAACTCGACCGCTCACGAAAAATCTCACAGCGGCTCATTCGCTACCAAAGCGATCCTAAGCTTTCTCTTTCCGTCGAATCCATCGACTCGCTGCGCAATAATGCTGTCCGCATCGCTTCACGCGCCGACGTGCCTATCGCTCTTTATCTCAGTGGTGGCGTCGATTCATGGTTGCTCGCGGATGCGAACCAAAAACATGGCAAGGCACGCCACGCCATCACTTTGGATTTTCCCAGTGCACTGGGAGAAGGAGAGGCTGCTGCGAGAATCGCGCGTGAAAACGGTCTCCAACATCACCGCATCCCATGGAGCAACGAGTGGCTCAAGCGCCTGCCTGATCTCATCGACCGCTTGGAATCCCCCATCGGAGACCCACTTGTCGTGGCCTTTGACTTGCTAGCGGAAACGGCTAGAGGCATCGGCGCTAAGGTCGTCCTCTCGGGAGAGGGGCCCGATGAATGGTTTGGTGGATACTCTTTTCACCGTGCGGCCGGTTGGGCGGACACAATCTGCTCTTTTGGAGGTGCAGTGCTGCTTCCTGCCCTTGCGCAAGTGATTTCACGAAGCGGGCCACTGGCCGATCACATCTCCAGCCTGCGGCAATCCATCGGTGACGAGGGTCGCCGTCGCATCGCCGCATGGATCGCCGATTGGCCGGATGCATCCCCGGAAGAGCGCGCCAATGGGCTACGGCGGCTATTTCGCTGCGAAGAAATCCAGCAAATCGCCCAGCGGCCGGGATGGGTGGCTGCCGATTTGGCCGCGCTGGAACCCTTTACCCCGGAAAGCCAAGGATTGCCTTTGATTCATCGTGCCCTCGCTTCCCAATCAAGCCATTGGCTCCCAGGTTGGGTCATCGGTCGTCACGAAAAAATCGCGCTTGCACGAGGATTGGAGATCCGCATGCCGTTTCTCGATCCGAGACTCGCGGCATTGCAATTTCCCGATGCCAAAAAAACTTGGCGGCTCTGCGCGGCAAAAGCCGGCTGGGCGGACTCGAAGAAACCCAAACAAGCCTTCGCACTGCCCGCGGCAGATCTTGTCAGGAGCCCGGAGTTCCTTGAATTGGCATCCGCCTATCTCAGTGAATCCGCAGTCAGGCAGCGAGCATGGTTCGCTCCCGCCAAGGTTGTCAGCATCCAGCAACGAGCCCTCAAGGGATCCTTTCTAGCCGCCAAACAATGGGCTGCATTGGTGATGCTCGAAATCTGGGAGCGAGGGCAAAAATAAATTACCAAACTCAGCTTTTTCATTCACTCTTCCAACGCAATGTTAGCTGCCCTCCAAAGCCTTCAAACCCATGGCACACCGATCCGTGTCGGCCTCTGTGGCGCCGGTGCGATGGGTCGTGGCATCGCCGCAGCCGTCCGCCGCACTCCGGGGATGAATTTGGCTTGGGTCTCCGATCTCGTTGAAGCCCGAGCCGCCGATGCCGCCGCCTTAGGTGGGGCTCTCCGCCATAGCACAAACACCCAAGCCTTGCTAGTCGATCACCCTGTGAATGTCTTCGTCGAAGCCTCCACAGCCGTCCTCGCTGCCGCGAAATCTGCCATGATCGCTGTGGAAAATGGCGCACACATCGTTTGGATGAATGCCGAGGCGGATCTGGCTTTTGGCCCACAAGTGGATGCCGCGGCGCAGCGTCACGGAAAAATTGCCACCTCCGATGCGGGAGACCAACATGGCGTGCTCGCCCGTTTGCTCGATGAAATTGAGCTATGGGGCTGGAAAGTTGTCCAAGCCGGCAACATCAAAGGGTTTCTCGACGAAGAAGCCACGCCCGACAGCTTGCGGCATGAAGCGGCCAAGCGCCAACTCGACCCGCGCGCTTGCTGCGCATACACGGATGGCACCAAACTCGCCATTGAAATGGCCATCATCGCCAACGCCCGCGGCTTTCTCGTCCCGGAATACGGCATGAGAGGCCCGCGCGTGAAGCACGTCTCGGAAGCCCTCCAACACTTCGATTTGGCAGCCGCCCTCGCCTGTCCCGAAGTGGACTACATCCTTGGCGCGGAGCCGGGCGGAGGCGTTTATGCCATCGGCTACATGGATGATCCAGACGAAAGGTTCCTGCTTGATTATTATAAATTGGGCGCTGGTCCATTTTACCTTCACTACCGTCCCTGCCATCTTTGCCACGTAGAAACACCCCTCGCCATCGCCACTGCAGCGCTTGAAAATCGCGCACTATTAGCACCCGGCCCTCGCGCCAATGATGTTTTCGCGGTAGCGAAATGCGACTTGCCTGCCGGCACGCCTCTCACCCACGCCATCGGATCACCGCTGATCCGTGGCATCCTACGGCGCTGCGAAAAGCAGGACCAACGAGTGCCGATCTGGATGATCCATGACACCCAGAATTGCTTTCTCCGCAAGCCGTTGAAAAAAGGAGAAACGCTGACCTTTCAATCCACAGCCATCGGCGAGCTCCCGGTATGGCCTTGATGAACAGAGAAACCACCCAATCGAATCAGGAGCCGCACGACGTGGTCATTGGAGCCGGAGTCTGCGGCTTGTATGCCGCATTGACCTTGGCGCGAGCGGGACGGCGAGTGACCGTGCTGGAAAAGGAAGCCTTTCTCGGAGGCCTGGCCGCCAGCCCGGTCGCAAACGGCACGCCGCACGACTTCGGAGTCCACATGCTGCACGGTTTCGATGAGGAACTGCTCGCCGATTTATTGCAACTCATGGGTGGAGCCAGCCATCCGGTGGCTCTGCACGCGGCCATTCGCTGGCGTGGTCATTCGGTCCACTACCCATTGCGTTTTATGGATTTGATTGGGTCGTTATCACCCATTGAACTATTCCGCAGCATCAGCGGGCTTTTGATCGCGGGGCTGCGCACACGCTTCAGCCCGCCATTTACCGCCGCAGACGCAGAAGAAGCCCTCATCGAACTCTACGGCGAGCCGCTCTACGAATTGTTTTTTGAAACCTTCACCCATCGCTACTGGGGCGTTCACCCGCGCGGACTTTCAGCGACTTTTATCAAAAGCAAAATGCCGCGCCTCTCCGCGATCGATGCGATTCGTCGTATCCTCCGTCGAATTGGCCTACCGATGCGCCAACCCAGCGTCGAGTCTGCGTTGGAAGATGAAACCTTGCACTATTCTAGCAAGGGAGCGGCCACTCTACCTGAGTCCATTGCAAAGGAAGTCTGCCGATTAGGTGGAGAGATCCTTACCGGCTGCGAGCTAACGCGGATTGAGCACTCGAGTGGTGAGATCCAGGGCATCCATTTCCGCCATTTGGGGGAAGACCGATTCATCCTTCCCGCCGCGTTGATTTCCACGATGCCCGTCGGCCCATTCTCAATGCTATTTCATCCAGCACCTCCGCCAGATGTCTGCGCAGCGGTCGGGAGACTACATCACCGCCCAATGGCTGTTTTCGGAATCCTAGTGGACAAGCCGAAATGCAACGAGGCACTCTACACCTACTACCGAGATCGGATTTTCCACCGCATCGGCGAGCCGAAAAATGCCGGACTCTCCGTCAAACCAGAGCATGCCACCCTGCTCATCGTGGAGGTCATGTGCTTCCGCGGCGATGCGGTCTGGGTGGGCGACGACAGTGCCTGGAATCAAGTGATTCAAGAAGCTGCCGCCGAAGGCTGGTTCCAGCCAGATCAAATTCTCAACCGGCATCACGCCCGAGCCGAACACGCTTATCCGGTTTTTGACAAAGGCTTTGAAAGAAATCTCGGTATCCTCAACGAATGGCTGGCCGGATTTACCAAAGTCCGTAGCACAGGCCGCCAGGGTGGATTCTGCTACCCGAACATGCACAAAGCCATGAGAATGGGAGAAAAAGCCGCCCAAGATTGGTGATTTGATGATTTTTCTCGCGAAAAAAATCAGGACGCACATGCATCATTCGGATCGATGTGGAAAATTTTTAGTTTTCTTGAGACTTTAGCGGACCCAAAGAGCCACGGCGCATGCCTTGTAATTCGGCTGGCGGGAGTGGGGGTCAAATGAGGGATGCGTGAGCAAATTCACCTCCGGGTAGTGCATGGGGAGAAATATTTGGCCGCGCTGGACGGTGGGGGCGATGTAGGCAGTGGCTTGGATCTCACCGCGGCGGGAACGGATGGTGAGCGTGCCATTGTTTTTCAAATTGAGCGCCGCAGCATCATCGGGATGAATTTCCACGTAGGCAGATGGCGGGGCGAGGAGCGAGAGCAGCTTCGATTTTCCCGTGCGGGAGAGAGTGTGCCACTGGCTGCTGGTGCCGCGACCTGTTAGAAGAGTGAACGGATACTCGGAATCGGTGGGCTCGGGAATGGGTGATGGCGTGGCGAAATGAAGCCGTGCTTTGCGGTCCGGAGTGAAAAATTTACCATCCTCAAAAAGCCTACGCTCGCTTGGAGTTTGAGATTTGAGATTTGAAATTTGAGATTCGGGGAAAGGCCACTGGATGCCGCCTTCCGCATCGAGGTGAGCGTAATCGCGAATGCCGGAGATGTCGCACGGGCGATCAACTGTTAGATCACGAAGAATTTTGAAGACCGCTTGGGGATCCGTCCAGCCGCTGAACATTTCCCCGCAGCCCCAGCGCGCGGCGATGAGCCGGAAGATACGGAAATCCGAGAGGGCGATGCCGGGTGCTTTTCTAACAGCCTTGATCGTGCCGATGCGGCGTTCCGAATTGATCAGGCAGCCGTCTTTTTCTCCCCACCCAGCGGCTGGCAAAACGAGATCGGCGGCGCGCGCACTTTCGGTGGAGTGATACATGTCTTGCACGACGAGGAAATCGAGCTTTTCGCGAAGGCGATCGAGGCGGGCGCGATCGATCCACGAATGGAATGGATTGGTGGCGATGATCCAGAGTGCTTTAATTTTCCCATTCTCGATGGCATCGAATATCTGATCGTAGGCGAGCGACGTTTGGGACGGAATGAGGTCTGGAGAAATGCCGAGGGCGGATGCCACTTTTTCGCGGTGAGCGGGATCTGCGAAATCATGGCCGCCTACTAGAGAAGTCGTATTTGAGAAAAGCCGCGAGCCCATCGCATTGCATTGGCCGGTGACGGAGCTCGGGCCAGTGCCGGGTTTGCCGATATTGCCGGTGATGAGGCACAAATTGATGATGGCTTGGGCGGTGCGGACTCCTTCGTAGGACTGATTCACCCCCATCGTCCACCACCATGAGACGCGTTTGCCGGGTTGAGAAACGGTTGCGGCGAGTGCTTCGATGGCTTCCGGCGAGAGTCCGGTGGCTTCCGCGGCGGCCTGCGGGGTGTGGCTTTTCACAAACTCGGAAAATTCTTCAAATCCCGAGGTGTTAGAAATGGACTGGGCATCCGTGCGTTCATCGCGGATGATGCAGTGAGCAAGTGCGTAAAGAAGTGGTAGATCGCCTTTGGGCCGCATGGCGATGTGTTGAGTGGCGGCCTGCGCGGTCTCGGTGGCGCGGGGATCAATGACGATGATTTGCGGAGTGCGTTTGTTCCGCATCACGCGTTGCCAGAGGATGGGATGAGCGATGCAGAGGTTCGACCCGATCAGAACGATGACGTCGCTTTCTTCAAAATCTGCATACGTCGCGGGTGGCGCATCAAAGCCGAAGGATTGCTTGTAAGCAGTGACGGCGGTGGCCATGCACTGGCGGGTATTCGCATCGCAGTGCAAAAAGCCCATGCCGAATTTGAATAAACATCCGAGGAATGCCATTTCTTCAAATGGGATTTGTCCGGTGGAAAGAAAAGCGACCGACTCGTGGCCGTGGGTTTCTTTGATCGATTTCAGGCGGGAAACAAACGCATCAAGCGCCGTGTCCCAGGCGACGGGTGAGAGCTTTCCAGACGCATCGCGCAGCAGTGGTGTGGTCGCGCGATCGGAGGCATCTAACGGATCGAGTGCTTGCCAACCTTTCGGACAAGCCATACCGAGATTGACCGGATATCCGGGATGCGGGCTGAGGTTGATCGCGTTGCCAGATTCATCGAGATGGATTTTTAATTGGCAGCCGGTGGCGCAAAATCCGCAGATGGAAGAGACGGTGGAATGCGGCTTCAAGCGCGAGGGAATTTTACCCAAGCCGAACGTTCCGGGTTCTTGCACCAAGTCACGTGTGAGCGGGCCGTCGTGTTGCTTGAGCAGTTGTTTCAACATCGGATTTCAATGAGTCGCTGGGCCGAAATTGCCCGGCATTTTAGGAGCTTGCACGGATTGGAAAAAGAGCTGGCGCTCAAGAATTTCCGCAACGAGGAGGATCGGAAGAGCAAACCATGGATTGAAAATACTCGCGGTGATGGCTGTGAGAGCGAGGGCACAACGCGCGATGAAAATTTTGCGCAACGGGCCGATGAGAAGTCGGGCGCTATGTTGATCGGGCGACCATTCAATCGTGCGGACGTGGCGGAGAAAAAAGATTTCAAAGAACAGTTTCCACATGATGACGACGGCGAAAATTCCATAGGAAATGGCCGCAGAAGAATCATTGATGAGCATACCAAGCGCGGAGAAAACGGCGACCGTGCCAAAAAAACGCAAGGCCGAGCGGCGGAAGCGCCACAGAGAGCGGTGGGTATCGTGGTAAATCATCACACTGGTGAAAACGGCGAGCAGACCTAACGGAAGTGCCGAGTAGGAAGTGATCGATGAGAAAAGATCCTTGAAGAGGAAGTCTGGAGTGAAGGGGAGGGCAACGAGGACGAACGGGATCGGTGCGAAGAGCGAGAAGGCGAGGATTTCGCGGGAGAGCCATGAGGTTTTGAGGCCGATGAAAAAACGCCAGGCTTTGAGTGGTTGGCCGAGGTGGAGAGTCGCGGCGATCATTCCTAGGTTGAAGATTGCGGTGCTTAGGAGCAGGATTTGAAAAGGAGTTTGGGGGATGGGAGATGTTTGGCTGGGCGGATGCAATCCGCCGCCACAGAGGAGGCCGATGCCGGCTTGTGTGAAGGCGAGCATGAAAACGAGTGGCCAGTGGGCGTGCTGAGGAACGAGCGCCGCGCGATCTGCCGCGTGGGCGGAATCAGGAACGGCGCGTCCGACATAGCGGGTTGTTGGGAGTGTGATTGAAGAGTCAGGGATTGCTGATTGTTGATTGCTGATTGTTGATTGTTGATTGAAGAGATTCCTGACCTCTGTCTCCTGACTCCTGACTTTTACGATCCTTATCGCCTCGGTGGGGCACGCCTGCACGCAGGCCGGAGCTTCTCCGATGGCGAGGCGCTGGTGGCACATATCGCATTTTCTAACAATGCCGCGTTTTTTCGAGTATTTTGGAACATCGTATGGGCACTTGAGAATGCAGTAGGAGCAGCCGATGCATTGATCATCGAGGTGGCGGACGATGCCGGTATCCGAGTCCTTTTCATAAGCTCCGACCGGGCAGCCATTCATGCATCCCGGATCTTCGCAGTGATGGCAAGCGGAGGTGATGGTTTGTTGAAATGCAGGGGCGGAATCGCCACCTAACAGAAGGCCAGTATCGCGCCAAGTTTCACCTTCATCGAGGCCATTGAGGGAATGACATGCGGAGACGCAGGCTTTGCAGCCCGTGCAGCGATCGAGCGAAACCTCGAAGGCGTATTGCTCGCCGGAGCCGGGTTTGGAAAGCGGAATGAGCTGCCGGTAATGCTCCTCAAGATCAGGCCTGCGGTCGTGAATTTCCGCAAAGCGGGCGACGGGTGTTTGCAGACTCCCCTGCTCTGCCAGGAGCTGGTCAATCAGGGTGACTGGGGACGGCTGCGTCCGTTGTAAAGTTGCAGGCAAGCGTGCGTTGGGAATTTAAAAAAATCATGCGGCAGCGAGGGCGGCATCCACCGCTCCGATCCATTTGGCAAAAGGTTCGTCATAATCCACATCACACTCGATCAGCGGCGTGGCGCGGGATGCGCCGAGAGCAGCCAAGCGTTGATCAAAATCGCGCCCACATTTGCAGAAATCCGGGTAACTGGAATCTCCTAGTGCAAGCACGGTGAAGCGGAGCGAAGAGAGGCTGGGAGCGTCTGGCGCATGCAGCGCGGAGTGAAGAGCTGCCGCGTTATCCGGCGGCTCGCCATCGCCATAGGTTGAGGTGATGACGAGTAGATTTTCCGTAGAGGCCAAGGCATCCGTGGAAAGATCCTGCATGTTCAAAACCATCGGAATGTGTCCTTTGGATGAAAGAGTTTTCGCCGCTTTTTTCGCAAGAGCTTCGCAGGTTCCAGTTTGAGAGCCCCATGCAATCGTGACTGATTGGCCTGCGGCAGGAGCGATGGCTTCCGGTGCGGCAGGTTGCTGATGGATGGTCGAGACAATGCCATCGAGAAATCCCTTAAGCCACATGCGTTGGGTGCCAGAGAAAGGCGCGTTGTCCGGAATGGTGAGTTTCATGGGTTGTTAGAAAACGAGTTGATGGATGTCTTGCACCGAATGACGGTTGGCGAATTGAGCAAAAGTTTCCTCATCTTTCCGTCCTGTTTGGTAGGCTCCTAACAACCGCTCAAGCAGGGGTGGGACGTCCGTGAAGGCGACGGATTTCCACACTTCCCGGGCGACGGCTTGGGTGTCATCCACGCCACCGCCGAGCACGATGTTGTAGCCATCTACCGACTCGCCGGAATCGGTCTTCACCCGCACGCCCATCATGCCGATATCGCCGATGTAATGCTGGGCGCAGGAATGTGGGCAGCCGGTGAGATGGATGTTCACCGGGCTTTCGAGTTCAAAACGAGAGCTGAGATATTCGCCGAGCGCGATGGCATTTCCCTTGGTGTCCGCCGCCGCATATTTGCATCCGCGGCTGCCAGTGCAGGCGATGATTCCACCGGTGACGGACGACGGACGGTAATCGAAACCGGCAGCAATGATGGCTGCTGCGGCGGCATCGAGATTCTCGGTGGCGATGCCGGGAATGATGAGATTTTGCCAAACGGTTAGACGGATCTCACCGCGTCCATAACGATCCGCGATGTCGCAGATTTCTTGGACTTTCTCACATGGCATGGCACCGACGGGGATGAGCACGCCGAGGTAATTTTTCCCATCCGATTGTGCATGGATGCCGAGGTGGCCGTGCTTGGATTTCGGGCGGCTTGGCTCGCAGTTTTCCAAGGCGAAATGACGCAGCGGGAAGGTTAGTTTTTTCTGCGTTTCATCGAGCGTTTTCGGAATGCCCCATTGATCGACGAGATACTTGAGGCGGGCTTTTTTACGGTTCGTGCGATCGCCATTTTCGATGAACACTCGAATGAGAGCTGCGGCAACGGGGATGGTCTCCGCAGGGGCGAGCAGGATGCCGCAATCGGTGGCGAATTGCTTGTGCCCGGTGATGCCACAGAGCTGCATGCGGAAATAAACTCCGGGCTCCACTCCCGCATCATTTTCCGCGACTTTGACGGCGTAAAAAGCGATGTCATTGGTATCCGCACAGACCGAGACGCGGCCACCGGAATCGTAGGAAATATTGAACTTGCGCGGCAGGCCGTAGAGATCGCGATTTTTCAGAATGTAGTGATGGATCGCGCGGGCGTAGGGCATCACATCAATGAGTTCATCCGGATCGAAGCCGGTGGTGGGAGTGGCGGTGATGTTTCGAATGTTATCTGCGCCAGCGCCTTGGGAAGTGAGGCCGAGCTCATCGAGCTTCATCAACACATCTGGGCAATCCTTAGGCATGATTTCACGCACTTGCACGTTGGCACGCGTGGTGAGATCGATGCGGCCCGGGCCCCAATCCGCAGCAATTTCTGCAAGCCCGCGGAACTGGTTCGTGGAAATGGCGCCTCCTGCAACTCGGCAACGCAGCATGAAACTTTCTTGAGCAGGAGTTACGAAAAACAGGCCATGAAATTTGTAGCGGAACACATCGCCGCCCTCGGGAAAGCGGTTCGCAATCGCATTGGCAAGAATGGCATCATAGCAATCGAGGCCATTTTGCTCATGCTTGATTCGCTCTTCCTTGCAGAGATCATCGAGTGGCGTTCCGTAAACCATTTCCTGCACAGCAGCGGCAGGCTCGTGGGTGAAACGTCCACTCACGTCTTGCCCCAAAAATGGCAGTGAGCGGGACTGCAAGACGCCAGAAATAAAACCAGAGAGGTAATGGGTCTGTTCCTCTGTGAAACCGGATTGTTCGAATGAGACCATGCGTTGAAATTTCTGTTAGTTTACTCCTAAATTGACCGAAACATTTCCCTCAACACCTTCGACGCGTGCCGCGATCGATTCCTCCTGTGGGGTTACAATCCGGCTCGGGCGGATGTGAGAGCGCTCGTTGAGGAAAGTGAGCAAGTGATTGCGAACTTCTTGGTATCGCGGATCGGCTAGAATCGCGGCGCGGTTGCGCGGGCGCTCGAAAGGAATTTCAAAAATATCTCCGACTTCCGCCGCCGGGCCATCGGTCATCATCACCACCCGATCTGATAGAAAAATTGCCTCGTCCACATCGTGAGTCACCATCAAGGTGGTGAGCTTGTTGCGCCGCCAGAGCTCTAGGAGAACTTCCTGCAACTCCATCTTCGTCAGCGAATCGAGCATGCCAAACGGCTCATCGAGCAATAGCATCTTCGGCTGCAACGCGAATGCCCGGGCGATGCCTACCCGCTGGCGCATGCCTTGTGAAAGCTCGCCGGGATACTTGTGCATGGCCGCTCCAAGACCCACGACGGAAAGATAATACTCAGCGAGTTCACGCCGCTCTGCCTTGGATGCGGTATAATAAACTTGGTTCACCCCGAGCATCACGTTTTCAAAAGCCGACATCCACGGCAGCAAGCACGGCGATTGGAAAACGACACCACGGTCAGGCCCAGCCTCACTGGTTTCGCGACCAGCAAGGATCATTGCGCCATCGGTCACATCGGTGAGGCCGGCGACCATCGAAAGCACGGTTGATTTTCCACAACCTGAGTGGCCAATGAGGGTGATGAACTCACCAGCAGCAAAATTGAGGTTAAAATCGCGAACGATCACTGCCGGCCCCTTCGGCGAAGGATAGGACTTGGTGAGATTGATCAGTTCAAGGACTGGAGCAGGCATCTTAGGATTTGAGATGAGTGGGGGTTAGCTGGCTTCGACCTTAATTTCCTCGCGGCTTAGCTGCGAGCGGCGGCGTGGCTCGGGGCGGTCAAAGATTGAGTAATTTCTCTTGATCGCGAGGTCTTCTGGAAGGATGTCAGGGATCGCTAATTTTTTGGTAAATGTGGATGCACTTTCTTTTTTGGCACCCAGCAGGGTGTTCACGAGTTGAATCTTGAGATCCTTAAACTCCGGCGTTTTGAGTATTTCGCGGCGGTCCCGCGGACGCGCCATGGAAACGGTGAGTTCCGCGCCTAGCGTCGCCCCCTCACGGCCGGGCAGAAGCGGGACGACTCGATCTGCGACCAAAATCGCCTCGTCCGGATCGTTCGTGATCCAAATGACCGTGGTCCGATTTTTTTGCCAAATCTCTGCAATTTCATCCTGCAACGTCGCACGGGTCAGCGCATCGAGAGCGGAAAGTGGCTCATCTAACAAAAGAATCCGTGGATTGGAAGCAAGAGTGCGGGCGACGGAAACCCGCTGGCGCATCCCGCCGGAAAGTTCTTTGGGATATTTTCCGGATGCTGGGGTGAGTTTCACCATATCCACATACGAGGCGGTGTAGTCCTTGCGCTCCGCTTCGGACATGGCGGGAAAAAGTTGATCCACGGCAAGCCGGACGTTCTCCGTCACGGTGAGCCATGGTAAAAGTGAGTAATTTTGAAATACGATCCCGCGCTCTGGCCCAGGGCCGGCAATGATGGCTCCGTCCATGGTGGCGGTGCCTTTGTCTGGCTTCAAAAGTCCGGCAATCAGGTTGATGAGCGTGCTTTTTCCAGTGCCCGAGTAACCAATGATCGAGACAAAATCGCCCTCCTCGACGGCGAGGTTCACATCGCGAAGCACAGCATTTCTCTCGTGGGCGCGCCCAAAGCTTTTTGAAACACCGGAAAGTTGGAGAATGTTCGACATGGCAATTAGGCGGTGCGGAAGCGGCCCTCAATCAAGCTCATGACGCGATCGAGGATGAATCCAATGAGACCGATGGTGAGAATCGAGAGAATGATGTGGGCGTAGCTATTTGCATTGTATTGCTGCCAGAGGAAGCCGCCGACGCCGGGCTTCCCGATCAGCATTTCCACCGCGACGATGACCAACCAGGCGATGCCTAGCGAGAGGCGGAAACCGGTGAACATGTAGGGCAAGGCCGAGGGAATCAGGATCTTGAAGAGCGTCTTGGTGCGGGAAAGTTTCAGAACTTTGGCAACATTTAGATAGTCCTGCGGCACGGCGCGAACGCCGACTGCGGTGTTGAGCACCGTCGGCCACATCGCGCAGATGGCGATGGTGAAAAGTGCGGCCGCATCTGAGGTGCCGAATACCGAGCGCCCGCTGGAATCCATGATTCTCATGCCGCTAAAAAGCACCATGCCGAGTGGCAACCATGCGAGCGGAGAAACCGGTCGCAAAATCTGGATGATGGGATCGAATGCGCGGCTGAAATTTTTAGAAAGACCCAGAAAAAAGCCAATGGGCGTGCCGATCAAAAGCGCGATGGCGTAGCCCTGAGCAACGAGTTTCAACGACAGCCAAGCAAAGCTAAGAATGCCTTGATCCAGCTCTCCGCGCTTGGCGAAAGGCTCGACGATGTATGGCTTGCTGGCAATCCACGTCTCGGAGGGAGAGGGTAAATTTTTTGCGATGCCAAAACGCTCGGTCTTAGTTGCTTGGTCACCCCAATCGTCCACGTAGCTCGTGGTTTTTGAGTGCCCAGAAATTGCTGCCCAACCTCCTAGGCAAATCAGCAGGGCGATGATCGGCAGCAGGATGGCATCCAGCTTAAGTTGATAGAAAAGCTTCATGGGAATGATGAGTGGAGTGGAAACTGGGGAGCTCGGCACTCCCCAGTTTTTTAGAATCGTTTTTAACCTTTGAGCGCCTTGACTGCGAAGGACGCTGCATACGCTTCCAAATCAGCGGTGGGATCGTAAACTGCACCGTCGAAGAACGTCTCCTTGCTGTCATCAAGGCCGCCATGAGCGTAGCCAATTTCCTTCATGGCCTCCTCGTAAATATCAGCACGCATGACTTGTTTGGTGATTCCTTCGTAATCAGGTGCGCCATCGGTAAATCCCCAACGGCGGAGCTGAGTGAGCCACCATTTGCCGTATTTCGGCTGCGGATAATTGCAGTTCCGGACGCTGAACGTCATGTAGTTCTCATCGCGAACCTTGCGGCCATCCCCCATGTCGTATTTGCCTTGCAGGCGAGGTAAAATCGCTTCCGGCGGGCAGTTGATATACGTTGGGGCGCTGACGATTTTTGCCTGTTCTGGGCGATTTTCCATCACGTCAAGCCAGACGCTAGCCTCGTGGAGAGCCTTGAGGATCGCTTTGACGGTTTTCGGATTCTTCGCAGCAAAGGCCTCGGTGAAGGCACAAACTTTCTCCGGATGATCTTTCCAGATGTCCTGCGTATTGATCGCCGTGAAGCCGATTTCATCTTTAATGGTCTTGGCATTCCATGGCTCACCCACGCAAAAGCCGTCCATTTTTCCAGCCTGCATATTCGCCACCATTTGCGGCGGCGGAATGGTGATGAGGGAAATATCTGCGCCTGCACCTGCGGCATCGCCCGGATTGATCCCACCGGCAGCAAGCCAATAGCGGATCCACATCGCGTGAGTGCCGGGCGGGAAGGTCATGGCAAACGCAAGCGGATTTCCCGATTTTTTTGCCTCATCCACGAATGGCTTCAGCGCCTTCGGATCGGCGGCGACTTTGCCTTTGTAGGCATTGGAAAGACTGATCGATTGGCCATTCCGATTGAGCAACCAAGGCACGACCATCGGCACCTTCGGCGCACCGCCGAGACCCATGCTGGAGGCGATGGGCATGCCGATGAGCATGTGCGTGGCTTGGATATCGCCGTTGGCGAGCGAATCGCGAATGGCGGCCCAACTCGCGCCTTTGGTTACCGTGGAGTTAATGCCGTATTTTTTGAAAAGGCCTTTTTCATGAGCGATCACGATCGGCGAGCAATCGGTCAGCGCGATGATGCCGAAGTTGACGTTGGGCGATTCTGGAGCATCGGATGCGGTCTGAGCACCCACCCAGCCGACTGGCAGTCCAGCGGCCAGGACTCCAATAGCAGAGGTCTTTGCTGAGACGGAAAGAAACTTCCGGCGAGATAAATGAGATGAATGGTTCATAAAATGGTGATTGTTTTTGTTTTTGATCATAGCTGGCAAAGTGCCAAGTGACGGCCGAGTGAAGTTGCGGGGCGGATTTTGAATCATTCCTTCGATGAATGGCATTCATTCCCCACGGCGATGCAGCTTCAACTCGCAGAAAAATTAGAATTTGTAGTTGAGCTCGATCGAGAAGCGCGTGGCATCTGGCAAAGCAGCGAGACCGACGAAATTGTCTCCCTCGCTCACGAAGTAGGCACCTTTGGCGATGGCGGTGAAATGCTCGTCGAATTTTTTGACCAGCACGGAATCCAACTCCCACCCATAGCCAGCGGACAATTCGTTATCGCCATAGGCATGGATCGTGTTGGTCCATTTCATCCCCCAGAACAACGGCATGCTGTGTGAAACGTAAGCATCTAACAGCCCGTTGTGACTTCCTTCCCCTCTGCCAGCGACGAATACATCCGCGAAGCCGTTGAAGGCATGGAGCGTCGCAAGCGGAGTTTTGAATCCGGCATCTAAGCTCTCAATTCCGGCAGTGATGCTTTGCTTGCCAAATTCTTTCGTGGCCGTGGCGTGAATGTAAAAGGCATCCGAATTAGCAGCGAAACCGGCATTGTCCTGCCATGCCAATTCACCGTAGAACTCAATATCCGCTATCGATTTACTCGCGCTGATGCCGAAGGTGTTGTTATCCCAATTTGGCTTGTCATCGAATTTCATCAAATAGGCGTATCCTCCGAGTTTCACATCCGAGAAACCCGTGTAGGAAAAATTGAAAAGATGGCTGTTAGAATCCACATAGCCAACATTCGGCGCGATGGCTTCCGATCCGAAAATGCGGTTCACTTGGGCGAGGTAAGCGTAGTTGACTGTTAGATCATCGACCCATTTTCCGGTGACGGAAATTGCGTCATACGTTTGCTCATTCTGGCGCCAAATCACGTTTCCGACAAAAGCGGCTTTATCATACACGATGCGCTGGCGTCCGAGTTTGACGACCGTATCGTGGCCAGAATACTGGATGTATCCTTGGTTGAGCTCGTATGTTTCAGGATCTGCAATGACCGATTGAGTCGGATTAAATGGATCAGCCCCTAAAGCTCCACCGTGGTAGTCATCCACAAGAGCCTGCGAGAACTCGCCCTCTAACAGCGCGCTGAAGCCGTTCCAATCAGTCGTCTCAAAACCAAGTCTCCCGCGGATGGAAAATGCGCTGGATTCATCAAGGCTTGCAGGACCTGCAGGATCGATATCCGCAAACTCATAACGAGCGCGGAGGTCGATCAATGGCTTAATCCAATCTCCGGAAGCGGCGGGCTCAGAGATGACGGAGTCAGGTGTGCCAGCTAATAGTAATGGCGTAGATGCGAGTAAAAATAATGGTGTGAATTTCATAGAATGATTTTTTTGAATAGGCACCAAATCGTGAGCGCATCTCAGGCCAATGCGATAAAAACGCGGAGATCCGCGATGAATTAACCTCTTACTGAGCATGACCAGCGATCATAACAGTTAGATTTCCAAAATTCTCAATCAGCGGGCGGCGCTGGGAAGTCGATCACCGGCAATGGCGAGTATTGGTCATAGCTTGGCAATGCGTGAATCTCTTTCGCCCATGCAACAGCATCCGCAACCCAGCATTGATCTTGAGGCGGAAACAAATCTGGCTGATCCAAACTACAGGTGGTGACTTCAAATAAGTGAGGAATGGCAGGATCAAAAAACATCAGCGGCGTGCCGCAATCCTCGCAGAAGAAGCGTTCGCGCTCGGCAAATCGAATCATCTTCGGTTTTCCGCGAGTCCACTGCAACGAACCAGTTGCAAAAAAAGTCCACGCCACCGCATGCGCTCCACTGGCACGGCGGCAATCCTCGCAGTGGCATAAGCACGTTTGCAACGCGGGCTCTGTGATCGCGTAACGCACAGATCCACACAAGCATCCACCTTCAATCATCTCGTAATTTTTTTAGATCATCCCAGTGGCTCGCAGGAAGTGGCGGCTCTTCGCTGATCGCCTTTTCTAACAGAACGCACAAGTCATCCACCATTTTTTCAAAAAGGAATGCCCCTTCTCCGGCACTTGCTTCGGATGGATTTCCAGTCACTCCATTTAAACTCGTCTGAGCCACCGGATACGAAAAAACACAGCCCTCAGTGCGATCTGGATCATCACTTGCAATGACGCGATGACTCACCACCAGCTCCGGGAAAAGATGCATCATCAGTGATGTCTCCGCACGATTTGCATGCAGATCTTGGGCATCTTGCGTGTAGGCGGACCAGACATCCTCGCTGGACTTAAAAACATGCACGAGACCAACATGTAATTTACCGATCCATTCTAACCGAAGTTGATCGACGGCCACTCGCGCCGCCGCATCATTGCCGAAGTGAGAATTGACGAGCAATAAACGCGTCCATCCCGTCGCCACCGCCCACGCGGCGAGTTCCTGAATCACCGCGATGAAGGTGAAATGTGTTAGAGAAAATGTGCCAGGCCACTTCGTCGTGTGGCCTTGAGAAACCGTGTAGCGCAGCGGCGACATCATGGGAACTCGCGTGCGCGCAGAAGCTGCCTCGCACACTTTTTCGACCAATAAAGTATCCATCCCACAAGGCAAATGCGGGCCGTGCTGCTCGGTAGCTCCTAATGGAAGGATGAGCAGGCCGCCGGATGTTTCACGCACTTGTGAGATATCCGGCCACGCAAGATTTTCTAACAAAATTGGCTCAGCCATCAGAACATCCTTGCGTAGGTATCGATCTCCCACTGGCTGACGCGCTGATGATATTGGCGCCATTCTTCGCTTTTGTAAGTGATGAATTCGTTGCGCAATTCCTCACCCAAGACGCGCGCCACAAATGGATCTTCTGCAAAAGCCTTGACCGCTTCATCCAACGTGCGAGGTAGCTCACATATGCCATGCTTGGCGAGTTGCTCAGGCGTCCATTCATAAAGATTTTCCTCCATCGCCGGACCGGGATCGAGATTCTCGCGGATCCCTTCGAGGCCCGCCGCGAGTGCCAGCGTCGCTGCTAGATACGGATTGCAAGCAGCATCGGCATTGCGGCTTTCAAATCTGCCGCCGCCCATCGGCACGCGCACAGAATTGGTGCGATTATTTTTTCCATAGCTGTTAAAAACCGGTGCCCAAGAATAATAAGACATCAGCCCTTTGCGCACCAAACGCTTGTAACTATTCACCGTTGGCGCAAACGCGGCACAAAGCGCGGGGCCATGCTTCAAGATGCCTGCAATGAATTGATAACCCAGCGTCGTGAGACCAAGCCCATTTGGATCTTCCGCAACCGGGCACTTGAAGAGATTCTCACCCGTTTCCAAATCATAAAGCGACATGTTAAAATGCGCGCCGCTGCCAGTTTTATCAGCAAATGGTTTTGGCATAAACGTCGCCAATAAACCTTCCTCCGCAGCGTATTGCTTCGCCATCAAGCGGAAAAAAATGTAGCGATCACACATCGTCAAGGCATCGGCGTATTTGAAATCAAATTCAAATTGGGAATTCGCATCTTCGTGGTCTAACGAATACAAATCCCATCCGAGGTCATTAATCGTCGTCGATACCTTATCTAACCACTGATAACGATCGAGAAAGCGCTTCACATCGTAACACGACTTCACTTGGTTATCGTCCGAATTGGGAATCTGCAATTTCCCATCATCGGTGTATTTAAGAATGAACAATTCGCACTCGATGCCTAAATTCATCCCGAAGCCCATTTGCGCCGCCTCACGCAGCTGATTTTTCAAAGCAACGCGCGTATTGATCGCGTAGGGCTCGCCGTGAAATGTATTGTCTGCTGGAAACCAAGCGACTTCTGGATTCCATGGTAAAATGATCATCCCGTCCAAATCGGGAACCGAGGCAATCTCATCATCATTTGGCCGCTGGCCCAAGCCATCCAACGCATAGCCGGTGTAAAGTTCACTGCCTGCGGCAAAGTGCTCGAAGTGATCGATCGGCACGAATTTGCCTTTCGGAACTCCGTGAATATCCACATAAGCACCCACGCAATATTTGACGCCTTTGGATTTGAGTTCGGCTTTCAGCGCGCTGGCCTTCTGTTCTGTTTGAGTATCGAGTTGCATAATTTTTTCTGTTAGAATGTTAGATCACATCAGGATCCGGCTTGGTCAGGCGGATAACGGGCGCGGACTTCGATTCCTGCCCCGGCGGATGGATCAAGTGCTCGAGATGCATGCGCGTCGCTGCGAACGTTGGCTCAAAAAGTTGCTCGTTATGCCGCGGCCTTGGCACGGGAACTTCAATCATTTCTCGGAATCTTCCCGGATTCGCATCTAACACCAAAATTCGATCTGATAGAAAAACGGCCTCATCCAAATCATGCGTGATGAAAACAATGGTGATGTCCACATTGCGCCAAATTTCTAACAAGTAATTTTGCATGTCGCAACGCGTCTGTGCATCGAGCGCGCCAAATGGCTCATCCATGAACAGAACTTGCGGCTGATTCGCCAGCGCACGCGCGATGGCCACGCGTTGTTTCATCCCGCCAGATAATTGATGTGGGTAAGAATTTTCAAAACGAGATAGTCCCACAAGATCAATCCATTGCCGTGCTTCTCGTTCTGCTAAAGTGTTAGGAACACCCGAAACTTTAGGCCCGAACATCACGTTTTCCTTCACTGAAAGCCATGGAAACAACGTGTATCCTTGAAACACCATGCCCCGATCAGGGCCCGGGCCTGATACTTTTTTGCCATTGACCATCACATCGCCAGCAGTGGCCGATTCCAATCCCGCAAGGATGCGCACCAGCGTGGATTTCCCACATCCCGAAGGACCAATCACGCACATAAATTCTCGTTTGTGCACACTGAAGGATACTTGATCAAGTGCCGTCACCGTCCCGCGCGGGGTGATGAATTCTTTGGTCAGTCCCTTCACTTCAAGGGTGATTGGGCGTTGCTGCAAGCGTGCAAAACGTGCTGCAACTTCCGGCGCTTTATCTAGGTAATTAGATGGCATGGTGTAATGTGATTTCAGTCCGCTTTTCCATTCTTCCGCACACCTGCTGAGACGGTGCGGATTGGCCACGTCACAATCACCGCTATTTTTCGCGATAGCTTGCTGCTGGTGCTCGCCCACGGAAATAACAAGCCATGCAGCCAAGATAAAAATTGATCGGTAATAAATCCGGTGAAGCCGATGAGGAAAATGATCGGAAATACCTCATCAAAATTTCGGAAACGTCCTTGTGTCTCGATCACTTCGGTCAAGCCACTTTTCACGCCGATCAATTCTGCAATGACCAACCATGTCCACGCCCAACCTAACAGAATTCTTAAGTCGTTATATAAATTCGGCAAAATGCCCGGCAGCACGACTTTGCCAATCAACTGCCGAGGCTTGGCACCCAATGTTTGCGCGGCCTCCAACAGCGAAAAATCTAACAATCGCGTGGTCTTGGAAATCATCAAAATCATGTGCGGCAAAGTGCCAATAAAAACCAACGCCACCTTCGGCGCATCTCCCGCCGCAAAAACCGCGACGAGCAAGGTGCTAAACGTTGGTGCCGGCATGTAGCGGAAAAAGTCCACAAACGGCTCGAACAAATGACTGAAAAATCCGTAAGTTCCGCATAAAATTCCGATTGGCACGCCGATGATCGCCGCCCACAAAAATCCGTAAAAAATGATCTGAACCGAACTTGCAAATCGCTCCCTCATCGTCGCCCGGTCACTCGTGGGCGGCGAGGTGAAAGAACGCCAACCCGCCTGAATCACTTCATGCGGTGCTGGCAAATACGATGGATTCGCCGGAACCCCCTGTGGCAACAACTTCAACAACATCTCTTGCGGCAACGTCTGAAATGAAAATGTGTTAGATTGAGCGGATAATTTCTGCCAATTCAAGCGCACGATCTCCATGTTTTCTTCATTAAGAGTAGGCAGTGTTTTTTTACCCAATGCTAGGTCTGCCCATATCTGATAGATGAGCGCGTCATCCTGTGCTTGCTCCGGCTTGATCCAATTCGCTTTAATCGCAATCGGTGCAATTTGCCGCAGCAATTTCTGATTTTTTCGCTTGTTAGATTGGCTCGCGCCCGCTGCTAGAAGCTCGGCATTTTCTTGCCGCACGTCATCGACATACTTGGGGAAATAACCTTTCGAGAGGTGATCTCCCGCAGTAAAAACCGTGGCCACGCCCTCGCGCGAAGCGGCCACCGTGAGCTTAACATCCGGATGCCAAACACCCGGCACATACGAAACTAAACACCACAGCGCGGCTGGTAAACAAAACGAAATAACCGTCAGCACAAGCTTTTGCATGTGCGAGAGTTCTTTGCGGATCGCAAACCAGCTCGGTTGATTGGATGAAAATGGCATCGCTGGTGTCTGATCAGAATTCTATATGAGCAAGGCACCCATGCATTGCTCATCTAATGGGTCACAACTCACGGCTTGGCTTTGCCCGCTGCGTATGCCTTGGTGAATGATGGATCGAGGTATTTTTCCGCGCTTTGCGCTTTTTCATACACCTCAAACTTCAAATTAAATTCATCCACAAAGCGGGTAGATCCATAGACTGAACCAAGTCCCTCTTTGTCCTCCCAGCGCTCAAGTGCCTCTTCCAAAGTGAGAATATAAGTGCCTTTCAGCAGTGGCTCATATTCTTCTGGTTTCAAGTTCACTCTCGCAGATAGAATCGCAAGTGCTTCATCTAAATTTTCCTCATCGCGGATAAATTCAACGATGCGATACCAAACGGTAACCACTTTTGCCCAATCATCTTTGCGTTGATCGAGGCTCTCTGGCGAAACGTATAGCAAGTCGTAGATGATGCCTGGTGCATCGGCTGAAGTGTAAATCGGCTTGGATCCCGGAACAGCCTTCAACGCTTGGCCTGAATTCGGCTGCCACGCACCGATCGCATCCACTGCTTTGGCTTCGAACACTTGAGGCGTCTCATTGGTTGGCGTATTGACGATTTGCACGGATGCCGGATCCACTCCATTATCATTCAGGCCTTTGAGTAATAGCAGATGGCTGACGAAGCCTTCTTCGATTCCCACTTTTTTCCCAACGAGATCTTTCACCGACTCAATGCCAGGCGCGCCGACAATCATGTCATTTCCGTTAGAAAAATCATTGATGATGATGCCAACCGAGGGCTTGCCAGTCGCTCCGGTGACGAGCGCATCGCCATTCGTCATCGTCACTGCATCGACTTTGCCGGCAACATAGGCGTCCATGGATTCAACGTAGTCCATCCAAGAAAACTCAACTTCCACGCCTGCTTCTTTAAACCAGCCTTTTTGAATGCCGATCTCCCACGCGACCCAGCCGGGCCAGTCCGAATAGGCAATTTTAAGCGGCGCAGCTGCAAGCTGGCCGATGCACATGATCCCGGCACTGACTGCCGCGAACATTCCGATCATCCGTTGGTGAGTTAGTTTCATGAGTCTAATTTTTCGTTCAAATAGGATCTCAAAAAATGTCCAGTATGAACATTTGATAAATCCTTCATACTCAAATAAGCAATGATCATGCCATGATGAAAACACTTTTAACTCACCGCGGACAGACACCCCACGCCCAAAAAGCATTGTTTCTTGAAATAGATTTGCGCGTAATCGGCAGATGAAAGCCCCTTCAAAATGGACTCACTTGATCCAAAGCGCGTCTGGTCTGCGCGCAGAAATCAATGCCCACGGCGGCATTCGTTCGCTCCGCAAAGGTGATGTCACGATTTCGCTATTTGGCGGAAATGCAGTGGAAGGCGGCCCCGCGAATGTGTGGCTGCGGCGGCTCGGCAAGGAAACAACATGTCATCCACTGTTAGGCCCAGCCAGCGGATCTGAGGTGACGTTTTTTGATCAAGGATTCCGCGCAGCGGGCTCATGGCAGGGCATCGACTACTCACTCGAATTTTTATTGTGCGAGGATCAGCCAATCTGGCTATGGCAAGTGGCTCTGGAAAATCAAAATGCCGGTGCCTGCGAAGTGGACGTGATCATGATGCAAGACGTGGCACTCGCGCACGAAGGGGCCATCCGCCTGAATACCTATTACGTTTCACAATACATCGATCACACTGCCTTATCACATGCAGAAATTGGCTGCGTGATCGCCAGCCGCCAGAACCAAGCAGTCAGCGGGCGCTTCCCTTCGTGCTTGATCGGATCCACCGGCCACGCTTGCGCCTACGCGACTGATGCACTGCAAATCCACGGCTACCACACACGTAGTAGTCAGCTCCCACCAGCGCTACGCGATGGCCTGCCGAACTGCCGTTTGCAACACGAGCACTCAATGGTCGCCATCCAAGAATCGCCTCGCGTGCTCGATGCCAGCGGGAGCACGACGATCGGATTTTTCGGCTTTTTCCTCGATGATCACCCGAATGCTAGCGCACCAAGCAATCTTGTCTGGGTGGACAGCGCGTTAGAGGCCGCGCGCACCTGCACACTGCGTGGGAATCCACAATCCATGGCCGCATGGAATCACGCATCCATTTTTTGTCCGGCAGCGCCACTGATCTCTGAAGAAATTTCCATAAAATTGTTAGAAAGCTGGCTGGGTGAATCCACCAAGCATCATGAAAAAAGTGGTGAAGCGTTGCAGTCCTGCTTCACCGCGAGTGGCAGGCACGTCGTCATGATGGCCAAAGAACGCACCGTATTGCGACCGCATGGCATGATCCTGCACTCAGGAAAATCGAGCATTCCAGATGAGTCCGCACTTACCTCCACCACTTGGATGTGCGGAGTCTTCCACTCGATGATCACGCAAGGTCATGTGAGCATCAATCGCTTCCTCTCAACCACTCAAGGGTATCTAGGATTTTTCAAAAGCCATGGCTTGAGGGTGTTTGTGGAAATCGACAACCAATGGAAATTGTTAGAAATGCCTTCGGCTTTCCACATGAGCGAGCGCGAGTGTGGCTGGCTGTATGCACATCACAGTGGCCTGTTAGAAGTCCGCTCATCGGCGGGTGAAAATGCTCACGAACTCAGCCTACAAATCAAAGTGTTAGAAGGCGGACCATCAAGATTCCTGCTGAGTTTTCACACCAGTCTTGGCAGTCATGATGGCTGCGAATCGATTCCCGCCAGCGTTGAAATCAAAGGCGGCCACGAAGTCCATGTGCGACCATGCAACGAGAGCGACGTTGGCCGACGTTTCCCAAATAGTAGCTTCTCCATCACTTGCAAACAAGCCAACGCCATCGATCAGCTCAGCGACGATGCATTGCTCTATCCAGATGGCATCTCACGCCTTGATCCATTTGTTTGCCAAATCACTCACCCGATGATGAGCGCGAGCTGGATCATCCAAGGCCACCTGATCGATGAATCATCTGCTGCGCCATCTAATTTTCCTGACCGCTCATCACTGCGCATTCGCGTGCAGACGGGCGATGATCATGATAAAAAACAAGGTCCTCATCATCTAGCAGAAATTTTACCTTGGTGGATGCACAACGCATGGACGCATTTTCTCTCGCCGCGAGGATTAGAGCAATACTCTGGCGGAGGTTGGGGCACGCGCGATGTTTGCCAAGGGCCAATCGAGTTGCTTTCGTGCATCTCATCCTTCTTGCCGATGCGGGATCTTATCCTACGCGTTTTTTCCCAACAAAATCCCGACGGCGATTGGCCTCAGTGGTTCATGTTTTTTGATCGCGAGCGCAACATCAGGCCGGACGACTCTCATGGCGATATTGTCTTTTGGCCATTGCTCGCTCTTTCCCAATATCTGTTAGCGACGGGTGATGAAGAATTGTTAGAAGAAAAAATTCCTTTTTTCCACGCAGATTCAAGCCAAGCAGAAATCGCAACCATCACCGAGCACATCGCCCGCGCTTGTCATGTGATCGAAAAGCGCGTGATCGATGGCACACACCTCGCCGCCTATGGCCATGGCGATTGGAATGATTCGCTCCAGCCGGTGCAGCCAGAAATGCGCACACATCTTTGCAGCTCGTGGACGGTGACGCTGCATTATCAAACGTGGAAATCACTCGCCAATGCCTACGCTGCCTTCTATCAGTTAGAAAAAGCTCAGCACTTTCACCAACAGGCGGATGCCATCTATCAGAATTTTCAGCAGCATTTGATCATCGATGAAGTGATCACCGGCATGGCGTATTTTCTTCCTGGAGTTGCGACTTCGTATGCATTTCATCCAAGGGACCAAACCACAGGCATTCATTACAGTCTGCTGCCGATGATCCATGCGATTTTGAATGATTTACTCACGCCCAACCAAGCGCAGGCCCATCTTGCACTCATCCGCCAGCACCTTCTCGGGCCCGATGGAGCGCGGCTTTTCGATCGTCCATTTCCCTACTCCGGCGGCGTGCAAAAACAATTCCAACGCGCTGAATCCGCGAGTTATTTCGGCAGAGAAATCGGCTTGATGTATTCTCACGCGCACCTGCGTTACGCAGAAGCACTCGCGCATGTGGGCGATGCTCAAGGATTTTTTCATGCCCTATGCCAACTGTGCCCCATCTGCCTTGATCGGCATGTGCCAAATGCCGCGCCGCGCCAATCGAACGTCTATTTCTCCAGCTCAGATGCCGCCTTCGCGGATCGTGATGAGGCCAGCGAGCACTATCAGAAAATTCATGATCAAGTGCCTCTGGAAGGCGGCTGGCGCGTTTATTCAAGTGGCGCCGGCATCGCAAGCCGCCTGATTGTGCAATGCTTTTTCGGCATCAAGCTCGATCTTCAAACATGCACAATCGATCCCGTTATCTCCACGCTGTTAGATCCACTCAGTTGCCATCTCGATCTTGATGGGCATTCCTACAAAATCATCTATCGGATTTCAAAAAATGGATGCGGTCCCAAAAAAATTTCACTGAATGGAACACCATTGCCATTCTCACGCGATGACAATCCACATCGCCTCGGCGCCGCGATCATCCAAAGATCTGACTGGATCAGCGCACTTATCGCAGAAATCAACCTATTGGAAATTGATCTCCACTAAAACTGTCTCCTGCCCATGTTTTATTTAGGATGATACGAACTCCCCCACACCAAAGTGGCGGCGATCTCCGGTCGCCGTTCTTAAACTCTCACCCGCAAATCACGCACGCTCCACAACACCCCCGCCGCGGGCTGGCCCGCACCTCGCGTCCGTCGAGCACCGTCCTTGCGCCGCAAGGTAAATCTCTCCCGCGCGCTCGCAAACGCCTCATTCACGAACACCTTACTGCCAATCACCGCCCCATCCGAAAAATACCTCACCCGCTGACGCAGCATCCCTGCCATCCCAAGATCGGGCAGCACCGTCTCGTTCTCCCG
>RDZR01000001.1 GCA_004294095.1 Verrucomicrobiota bacterium | reverse complement strand
TTGAGTCAATGTGATTCGGTATCGAGGAGCCATGCACTTCCAATAACTGAAAAACAACTTCAGTTCAATACGAAAATATAAACGTTACGTGATACTAGCCGCTGAAGTCAAACGAAGAGACATGGCAAAAATTGCCGAGGCCGAGGCTCTATTTTCACAAATCGGTGAAATCCTGAAATTTGCCACCAAGGCAGAAGATCTTGATGACATACTTGCCGATTTGAGTGGAAACCAACAAGATGAATACCGAGCTAATCCTGAATTTACCAACATTTTCCGCAAACTGAATCAGGCGAGAGAAGTCGTGAGCAACTGGCAGGAATACTTGATTGCTGCCGAAACCGGAGATAACAATGCCCGTCTTGAGCAACTCCAACGCATCTCATCCCAACTAAGCTCGACACCCGTAGTTCCGAGGTCCATGGTCCTGCGCCTCATCAATCAGCCAACGCCCGAGCGCGCGCTCGAGCCCAAAGCGACTCAACCCGTGGGTGAAAAAGTTTTGTTAGGTGAGATCAAACAAAAGCTCACGGAATCCGGCGACATTGCGGCCGCCGATGCTGAGATCAAGGCACTATATCAAAACTCGTCAATATTTCCTGAAGATCCTTCGTTTCCTGCTGACGTGAGGAAGGTCAATACTTTACGCATTCTCGAGCCTTCCATGTCAGAATCCGAGCTTTTTGCCAACATCCGCAACTTTAAAAACGGACCATACCGCGACGAATTTGTTTTCACCCGAGCCATTGACCAAATTGCACTCAACGCGATCGCTAGAAATTATGGCATCGAAGCACTTTCTGCAAAAAACGTCACCGTCCATAAAGCACTCGAATCCATGGCCACGGACGCCGTTGCTGCCAAGGACTGGAAAAAACTCCGCCGGGTGCTCAACTCGCTTGAGATCCTAAGCAGAGCGAACATTTTTATTGAAGACAGTAAAATATTCTTTGATTCGAGAATCATCTCTTTAATCGAGCTGGGGGAAGCGGCAGAAGCGCGAGACGACTTCGAAGCTGCCATTAACGCATATCTTGAAGCATCCGAGATCGAGGGTCGGTATCTCCGCCGTCAGGAAGGCGAAGAAAAACTTGCCAATTTAAAAGTGAAGTCTCCTGAAAAAGTCGCCATTTTGCTCCCCAAGGCAAAAGAACTTCGCCAACTCGCTGAAACGGCTCGCCGCACCGCAGAAATGCAAATGAGAGAGAACATGATGACGCGCCGCGATTTTCCCAATCAGCGTCCGAGGATGCCGGATTCTGCCACCCTGCGTCCAATGATCGAAGAGGTCGTTGCCGATTTTTTAAAAGACAAGCGGCTGGAACAGCAAAATGCCAGTGAAACAAAGCCCCCGGCGAAAGTTCCTGTGAAATCGGATGAGTAGCTCAAACGATCCTTCGGTGGTGAGCAAATTGGATTTTCTTGATGAAGCGAGATAAAGAGACCTATCGGGAATTGCGCGTGGGTTCATGATTGACTTGATTGAACAAGTCATTTTAATTTTTCCATGAACGCTAAGAAATTAAAAATGAGATTTTGGGTGTTGATCTTGGCCATGATGCCGACGATTGTGCTGGCTGACCGCAAGGGCGAGCATCAGCCGCAATCGTTGCGGGATCAAAAATTGCAGCGGCAGCACGCTAAGCAAGTTGATGACGGAGGGTGGGCCGAAATTCCGCGTCGCACGCGGATTATTGGTGGGAGCAATGCGGCGCCCGGGGAGTTTCCATGGCTGGTGGCTCTGGTGTCTCCGGATCCAGAATTGAACAACTATGAGGCGCAGTTTTGCGGTGGCACTTTAGTCCATCCGCAATGGGTGGTCACGGCGGCGCACTGTTTGGAGGGTTTGGCCGAAAGTGAAGTTGAGGTGCTGCTCGGGGCCACTGATTTAATCAATGACACTGTGGCGCAGCGATATCAAGTCGCGGAAATAGTGATTCATCCGGATTACCAAAGTTCTGAGAGCGGGGGGGATATCGCATTGCTGCGTTTGGCCAATCCTGCACCTGTAAATCAGCCAATTATTCAATTGATTGATGATGAATCGCTTGCCGTGCCTGGAGTTTCGGCAACCATCGCCGGTTGGGGGAAAATTTCGGAAGACGTTGAAGTGCCATTCCCATCGATTTTGCAAAAAAATCAGGTTCCGATTGTTTCACTGGCCACCGCCAATGCGACGCCTGCGTATAACGGAAGCCTTACGGCGGACATGCTGCCTGCCGGATTTGCTGCGGGCAATGCTGATACTTGCCAAGGCGATAGCGGTGGACCGCTTTTGGTGCCATCACCGATTGCGCCCGGTTTCATGCTCGCCGGAGTGACCAGCTTCGGCGAAGGCTGCGGCCGTCCCGAGAGTTATGGTATTTATGCTCGTGTTTCAGTTTTCCGATCATGGCTGCTTAACTTTATTCGGCCTACCTACAACGAATTTGAGAAAAGCAGCGGTAAAAAAGGTGAATTTCGTGATCCAGATCAAAATGGAATCACCACTTATCAGGAGTTTGCCCTACGTTCTAAGCCGCCAACGGTGATTTCTTCATCGCCTTTTCAGGTGGCTTTGACGATTCCGCAAGAAGCGAGCGAGGTGGATTTCACCTTTCAACAATCGAGCCAATTGAGCGCGTGGAGCGGGTTTGAGCGAGCTGCGAATCAAGTTTCACTGGTGCCATTGGCTTCGCCGCCGATGTCGAGTTTACTCACGGTCGCCCCGCCGGGCACTTTGCCATTCATGCGCGTTGGTGTTTTGCCGTCGCGCGGATTGTCTCAAGGAATACGCTCGGTGATGATTCCGGATACTCAGGGTGGCCTGTTATTTGCCAGTGATGCGATGCATCCCAATCTTGCCAATGCACGTTCAAAAATTCTGAACTTAGTTACCTCTGGGATCAACGAGCCAGTTCGCATTTCTATGCGTTCGACGGAGTTGAACTCGCGTCTTGAATTGTTAGATCGAAGCAATGGCAGTGTATTAAGTAGCTCATTTGCAAACAGCGCTTTGGGTCGCACCGGCAACGACGAGCTGATTTCCTTTACCCCAAGTTCTTCATCGGCCTATCAACTCAGGCTCAGCGGAAATGCCAACCAGTTAGGTCGATTCCGAATTGCTTCTTGGTTGCCGACTGGTTTTAGCGCGTTGACCGCCATCGGCACTGCGCAAACCATCAACTCCTCGCTGGCCTTGTCTGATCCATTCGATCCCTTGTTTTTTCCGGGTAAGTCTTATCGCGCGAAGGATTATAGATTAGCGCATGGTCTTTCATTTGGTTCCGCCGTGCGCGTTGGCATGTCGAGCTCGGCGGTGGACTCATATCTTGCCATTTTGGATGAAGAGTCTGGCAAGGTGATTTTTTCTTCCGATGACATGACGGAAAGTAGTTTGGATTCGTCCATCACCTTTTTGCCAATTCCCGGTCATTCGTATCGCTTTCGAGCAAGCACGGTCGTTGAAAATACCACTGGCGCATTTGCGCTGACGACTTCAAGTGTCACCCCGACGAGTATTTCCGGCAGCCAAACTCGGACTGGATCATTGAGCTCGAGTAGCTCTTTGAACGGTTTACCGGGCGTTGCGCAAGGATCTTACAGCGTTGACTATCTGTTAGCAGCAGGCATCACCACGCCGCTACGGGTTCGCTTGAATGCTAGTAATCCAAGTTCGTTGGACACGGTGTTGATCATTTTTGACGCATCAACCGGGCAAGTCGTTGCATCCGATGATGACGGTGGAAGTGGCACAAACTCGGAGCTCACGTTCACCCCCAAAGCGGCTCACCGCTATTTCATCCGTGCCACGGCTTTGGCGAATGAAACCAGATTGACTGGCGGATTTTCGCTGATCACCTCGGCTCCCTAACAATCGGCTTTGGCGGGTAAACGATGATGCGCGCTTCTGGGTTATTGATGAGATAGGCGTAGGCCCAGCCGAGGAGCACGGCGAGTTTGTTGCGGAAGCCAATGAGGAATGCGATGTGAACAAAAAGCCATGCGAGCCAGGCGATGAACCCATTGAACTTGAGCCGCCCGGATTTCACGACAGCATAGTTTTTGCCAATGATGGCCATGATCCCTTTATCGAAGTAACGGAATGATGCGCGCAGGCTGTGCTTGCGATCGGCATGCTGAGTTTTTTCGAGCCTCGCTTCTTCGATCAATAATTTGGCAATGTGGATGCCCATTTGAGTGGCCGCGGGCGCGACTCCCGGCACGCGCTGTCCCTCGGCATCGTTGATGGCAACGAGGTCACCGGCGACGAAGACATCGGGCAAATTTGGCAAGGAAAGATCTGGATTGGGCGTGATGCGCCCGGCGCGGTCGGTCGTGACACCGAGTTGTGCGGTGAGGGGAGAAGCGGCGATCCCCGCGGCCCAAATGATGGAGGCGGATTCCAAGAACGAGCCATCTTTGAATTTCAATAGGCCATCCTCAATGGCGACGACTCGGGTGTTGTTGCGCACTTCAACACCAAGACTCTCTGAGCGCTGGCGGGCGTAGATCGATTGATCAGCGGAAAATGCTTCAAGAATATGCTCCGAGCCTTCGATCAAAATAACGCGCAGCTTCGATGTATCGATGCGGCGGAAATTGCTTTTAAGCGAACGATGCACAAGGTCGGCAAAAGCACCGGCTAACTCAACGCCGGTGGGCCCGCCGCCGACGATGGCGATGGTCATGAGGCGCTTGCGCAGTGCGGCGTCATCGGTGAGTTCGGCTTGTTCGAGATTGGCGAGAACGGTGCGGCGGATTGCTTGAGCATCGGCGAGGCATTTCAGGCCCAGCGTTTTTGCCTCCCATGCGTCGTTGCCAAAGTAGCTGGTGCGCGCACCGCTGGCGAGAATCAGAGTATCGTAGGAGTAAATTTTTCCGGATGCGCCAGATGCCGTTTTTTCAGTGGTGGAAATGGCATGGATTTCGTCCATGAAGACGGTGGTGTTTTTCGCATTTTCCACAATTTGCCGGATCGATCTGGCAATGTCCGGCGCGGCGAGTGAGGCGGTGGCCACCTGATAGAGCAGTGGCTGGAAAAGATGGTGGTTCGTGCGATCGATCAACGTGATTTGAAACTCGGGGTGGTTGGCGAGTTTGAGCGCGCATTGAAGACCCGCGAAGCCAGCCCCGATGATGAGAACCCGGCGAGGTGCTTTGAGTGTGGTTGGTGCCATGAGTCTGCCTATTCTATGGGCGGCATTTTTC
The DNA here is from genome assembly GCA_004294095.1 of Verrucomicrobiota bacterium. GTDB lineage: Bacteria > Verrucomicrobiota > Verrucomicrobiia > Verrucomicrobiales > Akkermansiaceae > Luteolibacter. The sequence continues at coordinate 1,333 of RDZR01000001.1, read as the reverse complement.
TAACAAACCAGCAAGAAACCAAGTAATTTGGTTGAGTGCACGAGTTTGTGGAGAATCACTGAGAATGGAAAGGTCATCGCGGCATTGGTTTAATAGATCATGGCCGGTATTGATCGCACTTTCCACCGCACTTTCGTATTCCGTGATGCCGAGAATCACAGCGAGATCGAGCGGCTCTTGGGCCATGATGCGCTTGTTGAGCTTGGAGCGTTGCTCTTCGCTCGCCGTATCTAACAGATTTAAAATCGGCAGCGTGAGTTTGCCTTTGATGAGATCGGTGCGCAGTGTTTTGCCAACCACTTCTTCAGAACCCACGAGATCGAGACAATCGTCATAAATCTGATAGACAGTGCCGAGTTTCATGCCGAATCCAGCGAGGCGCTCTTCATCGCTGTTAGATAATCCTGATAGATTCGCAGCGATTCCGGTGGCGGCGGCGAAGAGTGCGCCCGTTTTCATTTCAATGACGCGGAAGTAGTCGCTTTTGGTAAAAGTGATATCGAAGCGGCGTTGGGTTTGAATGATCTCTCCTTGGCAAACTTCGCGCGAGGCATTGCCGACTTTGCGGCAGATATCGATGCTGTTAAAATCCGTCGCCAGAGTAAGCGCGTGAGAGAATAACGCGTCGCCTAACAGAACTGACAGCGCGTTGCCCCATTTTGCATTTGCAGTGGGCACCATGCGTCGAGTGTTCGCGCCATCCATGATATCGTCATGGACGAGGGTGGCCATGTGAATGAGTTCGAGGATGACGCCGATTTTCAAGTGATCATCAGTCACGCCGCCGACTGCGCCACCAATGAGGATGGCAAGAGCCGGCCGGATGCGCTTGCCGGAAGTGTTGCAAATGTAGGCGATGTAGGGCTCGACGGCTGGATCGAAATGCCGGATTTGCTCGCGGATGGAAATTTCAACACGCTCTAGCTCGGGGCGGACAAGATCAAAGGGGAAAAGTTCCGTTGGCTGAGGTGAGTAAGTGAGCTGTGCCATGGTGAGGCTTGGGATATTGCAAAATCAGCGAGGAGTTGTGAATCGCAATATGGAGTTTTCTCCGCTTGTAAGATTTCCTAGAAAATGGCGTTTATGAGTGATGACACATTACATCGGATGCGGATTGGTGAGCTGGATGATGGTCGGCGTGATGCATGCCGAGATCCAAGGATACAAAGACGGGCCGAAATTGCCGGACGTGCCATACGGCGTGCACGACCCAGAACGGCCGCAGCCAATCGTCGTTGAAACTGCTGGCGCGGTGGAAGTGCCCGCGCCGAAGGATGCCTTGGTTTTGTTCAGCGGCCATTCGTTAGATTCCTTCACATCCGGCGGCAATAAA